>JBGAUA010000029.1:0-27934 GCA_044228875.1 Anaerolineae bacterium | reverse complement strand
GCCGCCTGCGTCCAGCAAGGCGCGCACGTCGAGAAGGTCGCGCACTTCCATTCGACCCAGGAGCGCACAGAGCTTGTTGGCCAGGATCTCGCGGACCGTGTCCACGAGAACCCATGCCGTTCCGATCTTGGCCCTCACGGGCGGTTCCAGCGGGGCTACAGCATCGGCCACCAAGTCCACCAGCACCACCTCGCTGCCATCGGTTACCCGAAGGCGCTGGAAGGTCGCCGCAGTTTGCAGCGTGTCCACACCAAGTCCGACGCTCTGCAAGGAATCCCGCACCACCATGGCGACCCGGGCGAGATCCTGCTGGCCATGCCAGAAGAGATCCAGGTCCCGCGTATCGCGATGTCGCAGATGCACCGCTGCCAGCGCCGCACCCCCGGTGAGCGTCCACGGAGGTTCTACCTCGGCGAGGATGGCCAGTACCCGCTCCTGCAGCGGACTCAACCGGCTGCCTTCCATCGTCCTACCGGTCCTTCCACGCATCGAGCAGCCAGGTCCAGAAGGCTCGCGTCTGTCCAAGATGGACCACAATCCCCGGCCAGTGCCGGCGGATGTCGGCCAGGGACACGAAGCTGAACACATCGTCGGGTTTGGCCTGGCGCATCAACTTGGCGATGAAGTAGGCCCGCACCGCCGGATCGGGCGCAATCAAGCGCTCGCGAAAGTCGCTGAGGGTCAGGTCCAGATCCCACAGGAAATACGGCCGGTCCTGGGCATCGACCAGCAGGTGCGGCGGGGTGGGGCAGAGCACGGACATGCGGCTATTGTAGCGGCACGCGGCGGCGCCGACCTCAGCCATCGCAGGACCCATTGTCACGGTCCGACGTCCGACACGATGGCGCATGAAAGCGGGATGGCCGGTCAAGCGTCATCGTCTGCAGGTCGTCCCGTAGCGTCTCAACCTGAGCTCGGTCAGCGCCTGGAGCCTGCACCATGAACCTGCGACCCGCACGTCACCCGTGGCGAATCCGTGGCCGGACGTCGCGCCTCGGCCCCGTGCTGGCGCTGGGCCATGCCCTGGTCCTCGCGCTCACCGTGGCCCTGCCCGCCACCTCTGCGCTGGCCCAGAGTCCCGAGCCTTCGGCTACGGCCACAGCCTCGCCCGCCTTGTCGCCCTCGCCCTACCCGACGGCCACCCCCGCCCCGCGCTGGCTGCTCTACCTCCCGACCATCCATCAGCCGATCAAGGAACTGCTGCTGGCCCAGGAGGCTCGCTTGGGCGGGGCGTCGATGGGCATCGCCGTGGCCGGCAACATCGTGCTCCAGGCTCAGGGCACGTCGATCCGCAGCTGGTTGCCCGATCCCGCCGGTGACGGATGGACGACCCACGGCGCCCTCGACCTGCTGGACCCGGCCCCGGCGGACAATGCCTGGCTGAGCGTCGACGGCGGGGTCGCCACCTACCTGCGCCAGCTGCGCGAGCCGCTCCCGGGCGAGCCGGCGCGGTCGACGCCCTTCTTGCGGCTGTCTCTCTTGACCGTCGGCAGCAACGGCGCCAGCAGCGCCGGCGCCAACATCGATCTGCCCGGCAGGTTGGCCGCGCAGGCCCGGTCCGGCGGCCGGCTGTACCTGAGCGTGGATGATGCCGAGCGCACCGCCCATCGCCTGGTCACCGTGGACGTTAGCCGTTGGGAGGCCCCCAGGCTCCTGAACCAAACGACCCTGGCGGCCGCGGTTCATCTCCTGGCCCTTCCGGAGACCGGTCAGCTGTTGGCCCTGGCCTCCGGCGCAAACGGAACCGAGCTGTGGGCCTGGGACGTGCGCGGCGACGTGCCCCGCGCCCAGCCCCGGGCGGCGCTCCCGCTGAGCCTCAACCTCGCGGCGCTCCTCCGCGTACCCGAGGGCGTCCTGGCCATCGACCGCGCCGGGGCGGGCGTGGTTGTTCCCATTCGCTCCGGTCGGTTGCGGCCGGACAAGACGCGGGCCGTGACCTTCGACCTGGCTTCTGTCACCGGTCCGGAGAACCGCGCCTTCTCCAGCGTCGATGCAGCCGCCTGGGTTGCCGGGCGGGTCTGTCTCTACCATGGCATCTACATCTCCACCCACGCCGCCAGGCAATACGTCAATGACCTGCTGGCCTGCTTCAGCCTGCCTGACGGCGGCCAGCCATCCTTGCGACGGGTGCTGGCGGCGGACCCCCTGATCGACGCCTCCGCCTGGACGACCGGCATCCACCTGGCCGTGCTGGGCGATCGGCTGCTTCTGTCGCGCGGCTCCCCCGGCGGTTTCGAGCTGCTCGGACCCTTGAGCGACGGTGCCACCGCTGCGACGCGCAGCTTCGACAGCCCTCCTGGCCGCGTCGAAGGCGTCCTCCGCCAAGGCGACCGCCTGGTCACCGTCGAGGGCGACGCGCAGCTGCGCGCCTGGTCCTTCGACGAGAGCGCCTATGGCCATCTGCGAGATGAAGGACGTTTGGGCCTGCCCGGCGCCGGCAACCTGATCACCCGCGACCTGCCCCCGGTCGCCGACGTCACCAACGCCGACCTGGTGCTGTGGCGCGAAGGCGGCCTGGCCATCACCGGCCAGCTGCAGCGGGTTCACCTGGGGACGGATCCGCCCTTCCAGGCCTTGCCCGCAGAGACCGTGATGGACTGGCGCTTCGGACTCCGCGCTGCTGGCAACCTACTGTGGTCGAACCAGGACGGGCGCATCTGGCGCTTCGGCGCGGCGGGCCACGAGCCGCTGATCCTGCCGAACCTGCGCGGCAGTCTGCAGGATGTCGCCCACCTGGGCAGCCTGCGCCTCCTGGCCGTCGGCATCGACGGGCTCCTGGTCCTGGACGGCGCCGACCAGGTCATCGGCCGGCTGGCCCTGCCCGGCCCGGCCACGGCCATCGCGGTGGATGCCCTGCGGACCTCGTCCGCCGTGTGGGTGGCCACCGGAGGCCTGCCCGCCGTGTCTCCCGAGCCGCGCGATTCGACCGCCCTGCATTGCCTGGACCTGAGCGACCCGACCGCGCCACGCCTGGTTGCCAGCATCGACCTGCCGGGGGACCGGGTGGACCGGCTGCGGGCGGCGGGGGCGCGGGCCGGGGACCCGACCGCGACCGGCGCCCGCGTGGTCGGCAGCGGCTGGCAGCGGCGTACGGCGGACCTCTTCGCCTACGACGACCCGCTCCTCTTCCTGGTCGACGCTCGCGACTGCGCCCATCCCCGCTTGGAGGGCGCCACCCGTTGGGACGGGCCGCCGGGCTTCCTGGGCGAGCCCTACGCCGAGCCCCGCCTGGGCTGGGACCTGAGCCCGGACGGGCAGCGGCTGTTCGCGGCGCGGAACGGGGTGGAGGTGTATGGGTTGATGGGGCGGGACCACGCTCAGAGCGCTACCGGTCGGAGCACGTCCACTGCCAGTCAGCAAGCATCGAACTTGGCCCGGCCAATGCAGCAGACAGGTGTGATGGACTCGCCGAAGTGGTCGATCTACCTGCCGTCAACGCCATTGCAGCGCCCTTTCAAGAAGCTCAAACTGCGACTGGAGGGCCAACGGCTCGGTGGATCCGCAACCGGTATTGCAGCCATGGGCCAGACCATCCTGCAAGTCCAGGGTGACAGCGTGCTGACCTGGCGCCCGACGGCGGAAAACAACGGGTGGAAGCTAGAGGGACGATTGGATCTGGAAGATGCCTATGCCATCGACAGGGCTTGGGTCAGCCCCGGCGATGGCACGGCCTGCATCATTGCCCAGATGGCCCGTTCCAGCGGCGCGCCCTACTATTTCGTGCGTCTCAGGCAGGTGGCAATGGGCGCTGCGGGCGCGGAGATGGCGAGCGACAGCCTAGACCTCCCCGGCACCATGACCGCGCATGCTCGGCTCGGCAATCACCTCTATCTGGCGGTGGATGGCCCAGAAGCTGGCGATCACCATGTGTACGACGTGAACCTCAGCACATGGCAGCCTGCAACGCGGTGGCAGAAGCAGGAGATACCGGGCTCGATCTCCAGCCTCCTGGCATTGCCCGACACGTCGCAGCTCCTGGCGATTGGACATGGGTTGTCTGGTGAGGAGCTGTGGACCTGGGATGTTCGTCTTGAACAGCTGTCCAACGGGCCGAGGACTCGTTTGAAGGATGTCTCCAAGGTTGAGTTGGTCCGGGTCCCCGAGGGCGTTGCGGCTATCGGAGGCGCATCAGGCCGTGTGATTCCCTTGCGCGACGGTAGCCTGCAGTTCGATGCCGCACGCACGGTCTGGTTCGACAACTCCGTCGCTGACGGTGGACGCCAGTTCGAGTCTGCCGGATCCGGCGCTCCGACTTGGATATCCGGCTTGATCTGTCTGTATCAGGGTTTCGATGAATCCCAGCGAACCTTCAAGCACACGCATCACAACGTGCTGGCCTGCTACTCGCTGGAAGTCATGCCTCCGGAGTCGCCCCAACCGCTGCGGCAGTTGGTGGCCGCAGACATCGCCCTCGAAGACGGGGCAGCCAATACCGCCGTGGTCGGTGACAGCATCCTTCTGTCACGCGGCAGCCTCGGCGGGATCGAGGTGCTCGGTCCTGTTGGCGGCATGACGCCCCCCAGCGCCAGGACGCTGGATGCCCCGGGCGGGATGATGACATCGGTCATCAGGCACGCAAACCACTTGATCACCACCGAAGGGGATCTGCAACTACGCACCTGGAACTTGGATCGCACCCAATCCGCAGTCCCAAGGCTTGTCAGTCGTCTCGGTCTACCCAACGCGGGAAGACTGATCAGCCGTGACTTGCCGATCGACAGTTCCCACATGACCAATCTGGTGCTGTTCCGCGGACATGTGAGCGGCTACCCTGGCCAGATACAAGAGGTGCAACTCTCTCCCGACGGCAGCCTCCGCGCCTTGGCGACCACGGCACTCCCGGACATCATCTGGGATGCGCGTGCTGGAGGAGGTTACTTCTGGTCACTGTCTCAAATCGGCAAGCAGGACGTCTGGCGCTTGGGAACAGAGCCTCTTGAGCCCATCGTTCACCTTGGGATCCCCAGTACGGTGAGGGACCTGGCCGTTGCCGGCCAACATCGCGTACTGGCCACCCATGATCAAGGGCTGCTGATCCTGGATGCCGACGACCGGATCTTTGGCCAACTGCCGCTCGCAGTCCCCGCCGGCGCCATAGCGGTCGATACCGAAGGCGCACCCGCGAACGTCTGGGTTGCGACCGGCGGGCCGCAGAACAGTCTCCCCACTTCTCGCGACATGACTCAGCTTTACTGCGTGGATATCGGCGAGCTGGCGAGCCCCCGCCTGGTCAGCAGCATCGACTTGCCAGACCTGAAGGTGGATCGACTGCGAGCGGCGGGGGGCCGTCTGGTCGGGAGCGGCACACTGCTCCGAAAGGCGGATGACCGCAACGAATACGACCGGTTCCTGATAAGCATCGACGCCCGTGACTGCAACCATCCGGTGGTCGAAGGCATGACGTCCTGGGAAAGCTATTCCGATATCCGGGGAGGCACCAGCTTCAGCTGGGACCTGAGCGCCGATGGACGACAGCTATATGCGACGAGGGTGGGGCCGGCTGCTGGGCTGGGGGTGTATCAGATCATCGAGGAGCCGTGACACACGTATGACCAGGGTGATACTCAGCGCATGACGACCGCTGTCTCCATTCCCGACCCCGTGTTCCAATCGGCTGACAGGCTGGCTAGGCCCCTGCGTGTCTCGCTCAGCGAACTCTTGCGCGCGAGCCTTGACGATGTTGCTCAGTCGGCGCGTCTGTCTCCGTCGGTATCCGATCACTTGCCGCCGGATCGGTGCTCCGGCTAAGATCCTGGTTCACCATGGCCAGTCGCTACCAGAACGAGCGCCGGTTCCCACGTTGGCGGGAGCTTCCTGATGGTGGTCGGCATTACTGGCTAGACATCGCCGGCCGTCGCGACCGGTGGGCACGCTATAACAAGTGGGTCGATGCGTCAGAGACGACGCTTCGAATTGTGCAGGAGATCTACGACGCCGATGGGGTCCTCATCGAGGTCCATCAGAAGTACCCGGAGGATCTTGGTCACGTTCGACTGGTGTGATGTGGAGGAAGCCATGCTCTCGCGAAAAACGGTGGTCGACAAGGTACTCTCCTACCTCAACGGAGACTTGGCGTTGGCCGGTCTTGTGCACTGGGCCGAAGACACCATGGTCCTGTTGGTCGAGTCGGACCGTGACCACCCCGATGAGGCGTCGCTGATCCACATCCTGGGCTATATCGCCGCAGGCGACACCAGCGACTTCCCGTTGACCTGGGAAGTCCTGACATCCTTCCTTCAGGAACTGGACACGAAGGTTCGCATCGTTGTCCAAGCAGCTTGATTTCGCTTCGTCAGCGCGGGTCAGACCATTCAGCGGCGCCACAGTAGCGGTAGCCAAAGCCGGCGCATTCCGACCGGCAGCGCGGTCGGCGTAGCTTCCGATGTCACCGTCTCCGTCGCCAACCTCGTCGGCTCTACCGTCGCTGCCATCGTCGCGGTCGCTGGGAGTGTGGCTGTCGCGCCAGCGGTCGTCGTCGCGATCACGCTGGCCGTCGCACTCGCCGTGGCGGTAGCCCCCACACCCTTCCCCGCCGCCAGCTCCACCACCGTGATCGAGGACGCCGGCAGCTCCAGCCGCAGCGCCGGGAGCGCCTGCCCGCCGGGTCCCGTCGCCGATCCCACCGCCACGTCCTGCTGGCGGCGAATGGCGTGCAGATCCGCCGCGTCGTAGCGGAACACGCGGGCGGCGCTCGGGCCATCCGGACCCGGCGCATGTCCGGCAACCGTCAGCTGGACCTCGCGCGCCGCCGTCGCCCCGTTGACCAGCACCGCCGTCATGGCCCCGTCGGCCGCGCGGCGGGCGGCGAAGAGGCTGACCTCCTCCGTGGCGCCCTCTGCCAGCAGGCTCGTCTCCCCGAAACGCGCGCCCTGCCCGTCGTAGTTGCGGTAGACGCGAAAGGCGAAGGCGCCTGGCTCGTCGGCGGCCGGCGGATCCCAAAGCAGGGCCATATCCACGCCCTCGCGGCCGAAGATGCCCAACACCAGGGCCTGGGCGAGGGCACCGTTCAGGTCGTCCAGGGCGCCCCAGTTGTACTCCCCGATGGCCAGGCCCGTGCCTGGGTATTCCGCGGCCACCCAGTCGCGCATGCGCGGGATCAGGCGCACGGGCTCGTCGATCCAGCTCTCGTCGTGGTAGCTGGGGTCCCACAGCGAGCGCGTGCTGCGCAGGCGGCGGGCGCGGGTGGCCGCGTCGCCGGCGCCGGAGAGCGCCACCCCTCCCGCCTGCGGGTAGTAATGGAGGTCGAAGACATCCAGGAGGCGCCGCCCTTCGCGCCGCTCGGCCGCGCGCAGCTGGCGCAGGTACCAGGCTGCCAGGGGAACGTCGCCGTGGGCGCGGCGGTCCTTGGGGTCCTGCCACCAGGCGCCGCCGGGCGCGGCGTCCAGGGCGGAGTAGAAGTAGCCCGTCCAGCCCCATTCCGCCGGACCCAGGATGAGGGCGCCCGGGTCGGCGTCCTTGACCACCCGGGCGTAATCGAGCGTGCGCGCCAAGAGGCCGTCGTAGCTCAGGCCCGTGGGGAAGACGTCGCGATGCGTCTCGTGCCAGAGCATCGGCTCGTTGTCCAGGTTGTAGTAGCGCACCCCGCCCGTCTCGGCCGCGCCGAAGCGCGCCACCAGATGGTCCAGCCAGCGGCGGACGAAGGCCGGGTCGGCCGGCACGTTGGCGTCGCGCGGGTCGTTGCCCGTGATGCGGCTGCCGTCGGGCCGATGCCCGTCGCCGCAGTCCGGCCACCAGGGGTCCGTGCGCGCCTGGGGCCCGTATTTAGCCACGCTGAAGCCGCAGCTGCGCCCTACGGGCCGGGCCACCCAGCCGATGAGCGGCAGGGTCATCACCGTGTCCATGCCCGCCGCCCGCCCGGCGGCGACGAAGCGGTCGGCGGCCGAGCCGTCAGGCAGCCGGCCGCGGTCCGCGTTGTCCTCCGGCAGGGTCTCGAAGAACCAGTCGGCGGCATGGTTGCTGGTATCCGCCTCCCAGTGGTAGCGCGTGGTGCCGTTCCCGCCCCAGCGGCGGACGGTCAGGCCCAGCTCCCGCCCCAGGGCCGGATCGGCGAAGTTCATGCCGTAGACCTCCGGGCGGATGGCTCGGCCCGGGCGACCGGCGTCCACCTGCAGGGCGAGGATGGCGGTGGGGCCGAAGGGGGACGCCGGGGCAGGCGATGTCGCGGCGACCGCAGCCGACAGCGCGAGGGCAATCGGAAGGAGGAGCATGAGACGGCGCATGGAGGGTTCTCCTTTCGGGCACGAGACCAGCGGTCACGGTCGACGCGGGCAACCCGAGATCCATTGACCTCCCCATCGCCTTGCCTATAATACCCGCGGCCGCGGTCCAGCCCGCTCGGATGTCGGATGGATGCTGCGCCCCGACGACGAAGCCGCGCGCTCTCCCCCGGCCGTGAACCGCCACGGCCACGATCCCAACCAGCAGGGTGAAGGCCATGTCCGACAGCAACACGTTCCTGTACCGCACCCCGACCCTCGACCCCGACGTGATGGAGACCTGGTCCAGCTACGTCGCCCGTTTCGAGAACGACGCCGACTTCATCCAGCAGCAGGTGGAGCAGGGCGTCATGGTCACCACCTTCGACCGCCTGGTGGGCATGCTGGACCAGGTCTACAACTGGGGTCGGCGTTCCAGCATCTGGCCGCTCGGCTTCGGGCTGGCCTGCTGCGCCATCGAGATGATCTCCACCGCCGCCGGGCGCTACGACATCGACCGCTTCGGCGCCGGCCTCTTCCGCGCCTCGCCCCGTCAGGCCGACCTCATGATCGTCTCCGGCACCGTGACCAAGAAGATGGTGCCGCAGATCGTGCGCCTCTGGAACCAGATGCCCGAGCCCCGCTACTGCATGTCCATGGGCGCCTGCGCCACCGGCGGCGGGCCCTTCAAGGAGGGCTACAACGTCGTGTCGGGCATCGACAAGTACGTGCCCGTGGACGTCTACGTCCCCGGCTGCCCGCCCACGCCCCAGGCGCTCTTGCACGGCCTCATCATGCTGCAGCGCAAGATCGACGGCCAGAGCATCAAGGACGTCAGCTGGTACCGCCGCGGCGCCGTGGACGAGGTGCCGGTGCCCGTCCTGGGCGCGGACCTCATCGACCTGCGCAAGCTGCCCCAGATCCGCGGCGACCATGCCGCGACCGAGCCGGTGGCCGCGGTCGCCGAAGCCGCCGCCGTCGAAGCGTGACGGGAGCCAAGGAGCCCACGATGATCGCCAGCGATCTGAAAGCGATGACCCCCGTCAAGCCCGCGGACATCGCCGCCGCGGCGGCCGCGCGGCTGGGCGACGCCGCGCGCCTGGACGAGGACGGCGCCCTGGTGGTCGAAGCGGCCCGGCTGCTCGACCTGGTTCGCGCCCTGCGCGACGAGCACGGGCTCGACTACCTCAGCAACCTGACCTGTGTGGACTGGCCGGACCGCTTCGAGGCGGTGTACCACTTCTGCAGCATGCAGGGCGGCGGCCAGGTGACCGTGAAGGTGGCGGCCGACCGGGCCAAGCCCATCGTCCCCAGCCTGACCGGCATCTTCCCCGGCGCCGACCTGCAGGAGCGCGAGGTCTGGGACATGTACGGCATGCGCTTCGCCGGGCATCCCAACCTGCGGCGCATCCTCATGTGGGAGGGCTTCGCCGGGCATCCGCTGCGCAAGGACTGGCGCGAGGCCTACTACGAGCAGGACCAGAAGCCCTTGAAGAGCCGCTGGCCGAGCGGTGAGTTCTTCTTCGGCGAGGACAAGCTGTCTGGCTGGGCCGACAACATCAAGTACCCCACCGGCTACGCCGCCGAAGGCCTCATCGACGCGGGCCGCGCCGACAACAACATCGCCGTGATCGACGCCGACGCCCTCAAGCATGGCCCCGACATCCGCAGCGACCACGTCATCGTCAACATGGGGCCGCAGCATCCCAGCACCCACGGCGTCTTCCAGATGCGGCTCACCCTGGACGGCGAGACGGTGATGGACCTGCAGCCGGTGATGGGTTACATGCACCGCAACCACGAGAAGATCGGCGAGCGCAACCTGTGGCTGGGCAACATGCCCTTCACGGACCGCCTCGACTATCTGGCGCAGCTGGGCAACGAATGGGGCTACGCCCTGACCGTCGAGAAGATGATGGCGGTGGAGGTGCCGGAGCGCGCGGAGTACATCCGCGTGATCATGGCCGAGCTCACCCGCGTCCAGAGCCACATGTGGGGCATCACCTTCCTGCTCAACGACATCGGCGCCTTCTTCACCCCCATGATGTACGCCATCGAGGAGCGGGAGCTGATCCTGGACCTCTTCGAGATGACCACCGGCTCGCGCCTGATGTGCAACTACCTGCGCTTCGGCGGCGTGGCCTACGACCTGCCGCCGGAGTTCATGCCCATGGCCCGCACCCTGGTCTACGACCGGCTGGAGCGGGCCGTCGACGAGATGGATTCCTACCTGACCAACAACGAGATCGTGCGCGAGCGCATGCAGGGCGTCGGCGTCCTGCCGCCGGAGATGGCCATCAGCTACTCCACCAGCGGTCCGGTGCTGCGCGCCTCCGGCGTGCCCTACGACGTCCGGCGCGCGGAGCCCTACGGCATCTACGACCGCTTCGACTGGGACGTGGTCACCCGCCCCGAGGGCGACATCTACGCCCGCTACATGGTGCGCCTGGGCGAGATCCGCGAGAGCCTCAAGATCCTCAAGCAAGCCCTGGCCCAGATCCCCGAAGGCCCCTTCATGGGCGGCAAGAAGGCCTGGCAGATCCGCGTGCCGGCCGGACAGCATTACGGCCGCGTGGAGAACCCCCGCGGCGAACTGGGCTTCTACCTGGTCTCCACCGGCGAGTCCAACCCCTACCGCTACCACGTCCGCTCCCCCTGCTTCATCAACCTGACGGCCCTGGCGGAGATGAGCAAGGGGCACAAGGTGGCCGACGTGGTGGCCATCCTAGGTTCCATCGACATCGTGCTGGGCGAAGTAGACCGGTAGCCGGCAGATCCTCCAGGAGCATTCCTCCCATGGCCTTCGGACTCAACGCCCTCAGGGGCATGAAGATCACCCTACGGCGCTTCTTCGACACCTACCGGGTGGGCATGATCCAACAGCCGTCCGCGGCGGGCAACCTGGCGGCGCCCGCCGAGGCTCGCGCAGAGGGCATCCCCGGCGGCATGCCCACGCATGTCGGCGGCCTGATCACCAGCCAGTACCCGGAGCAGAAGCTGCCGGTGCCGGAGCGCTTCCGCTACATCCCCTTCCTGGTCTTCGACGAGGAACCGCAGCACGAGCGGGCGCAGTTCGACGGCGTGCGCTGCACGGCCTGTGGCATCTGCGCCAAGGTCTGTCCGCCGCAATGCATCTGGATCGTGCAGGGCAAGGGCGACGACGGCAAGGTGCGGCCGGTGGCGAGCGAGTTCTACATCGACGCCTCGATCTGCATGAGCTGCGGCTTCTGCGCCGAGTACTGCCCCTTCGACGCCATCAAGATGGACCACAACTACGAGTTCAGCAGCTACGAGCGGCACGAGAGCTGGGTCTTCGACCTGCAGGAGCTGCTGCAGCCGGTGGCCTACCACGCGGCCATCCACCCCACGGATTACGCCCGGGAGGCGGAGGAGGAGCGCAGCAAGGCGGCGGCCCGCGCCGCGCGCGACGAGGCCAAGGCGGCGCAGGCGACCGAGGCCGGCGGGCCGGACCCGGAGGAGCTCAAGCGCCAGAAGGAAGAATCGCGCCGCAAGTTCCTGGAGGAGCGGGCCAAGAAGAAGGCGGCCCAGGAGGGCGGCGGCGGCTGAGGCCGTAGCCGCGGACCATGGTCCAGGTCTACCTTCCCGTCCTCGTCCTCTTCGCCCTGGCCCTGGGCCTGGGCCTCTTGGTGCTGGGGATGACCTTCATCCTCGGCCCGCGCAATCCCTCGCCGGTCAAGGACGACACCTACGAGAGCGGGCTGACGCCCATCGGCGCCAGCCGGCGGCGGGTGCCGGTGCGCTACTACCTGATCGCCACGCTCTTCATCCTCTTCGACATCGAGGTGATCTACCTCTTCCCCTGGGCCGCGCGCTTCAAGGCGCTGAGCGCCCCGGTGGCCGAAGGGGGCCAGGGCCTGGCAGCCCTGGGGAGCATGGCGGTCTTCATGGGCATCCTGGTGGCGGGCTTCGTCTACGTATGGCGCGCCCGCGCCCTGGAATGGGAATGAGGCTCCGATGGCGACCATCCAACCGCTTCCCCTGCTGACCCCGGAGCAGCTGGCGGAAGGCAAGACGGGCGAGAACGGCCTCCTGGTGGGCACCCTGGAGATGGCGGTCAACTGGGCCCGCACGCAGAGCATGTGGCCGGCGCTCTTCGGCCTGGCCTGCTGCGCCATCGAGATGATGCATACCCAGACAAGCCGCATGGACATGTCGCGCTTCGGGATGGAGCTGATGCGCGCCTCGCCGCGCCAGAGCGACCTGATCATCGTCGCCGGCCGACTCAGCCGCAAGATGGCCCCGGTCATCCGCCGCATCTACGACCAGATGCCGGAGCCCAAGTGGGTCATCAGCATGGGCGACTGCGCCAGCTGCGGCGGCATCTTCAACAACTACGCCCTGGTGCAGGGGGTGGACGAGATCATCCCGGTGGATGTCTACGTCGCCGGCTGCCCTCCGCGCCCGGAAGCCCTGATGCACGGCATCCTGCAGCTGCACGAGAAGGTGAAGCTGGAGCATCTGGATGGGTGGCGGGATCGCAAGGGGGGCTACGGGCTCAGGGTGGGTTAGGGCGGAGGATCCCCGTTCCCCCTGGAGGCTTGCATGCCGTCCCCGACCCGAGGCGTCCGCCGTATCGACCATCTGTGGATACCCCTGCCCGACGGCAGCCGTCTGGCCGGCCGGTTGTGGCTGCCTGCCGACGCTGAAGCGCGGCCGGTGCCGGCCATACTCGAGGCCGTGCCCTACCGCAAGGGCGACCTGACCGCAAGGGCCGACGCCCGCTGGCACGGCCATCTGGCCCGCGGCGGCTACGGCTGCCTGCGCCTGGACATCCGCGGCTCCGGTGACTCCGAGGGCCTGCTGCACGACGAGTACCTGCCGCGGGAGCAGGAAGACAACCTGGCCGTCATCCGCTGGCTGGCGGCGCAGCCATGGTGCAGCGGCAAGGTCGGCATGATCGGCTATTCCTGGGGCGGCTTCGCCGCCCTGCAGGCCGCCGCCCATCGACCGCCGGCGCTGGGAGCCATCGTCACCCACTGCTCCACCGACAACCGCTACCTGGGCGACTGCCATTGGATGGGCGGCTGCCTCCTCGCCAGCGACATGCTCAAGTGGGCCACCTGGATGCTGGTCTTCGGCGCCCTGCCGCCCGACCCATCCGTGTTCGGCCCCGGCTGGCGCGACGCCTGGCTCGACCGTCTGAGGCGGGTCGAGCCCCTGGCCGAGACCTGGCTCGCTCATCCGCTCTGGGACGATTACTGGCAGCAGGGCTCCGTGGGGCTGCGGCCGGAGGCCATCCGCTGCCCGGTGCTGGCCACCGGCGGCTGGGCCGACCCTTATGTCGATACGGTCTTCCGCCTGCTCGACGGCCTGCAAGCACCGGTGCACGGCATCGTCGGCCCCTGGTCCCATACCTGGCCGGACGCCGGCCGCCCCGGCCCTGCCGTGGGCTACTGGGACCAGGTGCTCCTCTGGTTCGACCGCTGGCTGAAGGACCGGCCCAATGCCGTCGACGCCTGGCCGCGCCTGCGCGCGTACCTGCAGGAGAGCCGCGCCGCGGATCCGGACGAGGTGGACGTGCCGGGCAGCTGGCTGGGCCTCGACGGTCCCGGACCGCTCGCGCCCGTCGAGGGCCTGGCGCGGGGCGATGGACCGACGCCCCTTCCCTGCCATCCGCACAACGGCATCCGCGCCGGCGCGTGGTGCCCTTCGGGACGCCCCGGCGAACTTCCGGACGATCAACAGGCCGACGACGCCCTGTCGCTCTGCCTGGATGCCCTTCCGGCGCAGGCGGCGGAGGCCCTGCTGGGCATCCCCCGCCTGCGGCTGCGGCTGCGCTGCGCCCAGGCACGCGCCCTGGTCGCTGTCCGCCTCTGCGACGTGGCCCCCGACGGCCGTTCCCTGCTGGTGAGCTGGGGCCTGCGCAACCTCGGTCACACCGACGATCACGACCGGGTCGTGGACCGTTCGCGCGACGGCTGGTTCAGCGTCGAGCTGCCTCTGCGCGCCGCCGGCCACCGCCTGCCGGCCGGGCACCGCTGGCGCCTGGCGCTCAGCGCCTCGTACTGGCCCCATGCCTGGCCCTCGCCGGCCGACCCGCGGCTGGAACTGGACCCCGCCGGACTGCGGCTGGAGCTGCCGCGCCTGGACCCGGCGCGGCAGGCGGCGCTCTGGCCCGACGGCGGCTTCGGCGCCCCGTCCGGCGCGGCCGGCCTGGCGCTCCGGCACCTGCGGCCGCCGTCCGCGCGCCGTGACATCCGCCCCTACGGCTCGGGAGGGATCAGCATCCGCGACCGGACCGATGCCGGGGCCTGGTCGACCGCCGACGGCGTCCTGGCCTCCGAGCGGGCCCTTGACAGATACCGCCTCCTGTCCGATACTGCCGCCACGGCTGAGGTGATCGCCTGGCGAGAGGTGGTGGTCGGGCGACAGGGCTGGGAGGCGCGGGTGCTGGCCTCCAGCCGTTTGCGCAGCGCCGCCGACACCGATACCTTGCTGCTCAGCAGCCGCGTTCAAGCCTTCGAAGGCAGCCGCCTCCTCTGGGACCAGAGCCGTCGACGGTCGGTCCCCCGCCATGGATTCTGAGCCCGTGAACCACGTCCCCATCCCCCACTGAGGCCTCCCGCCCCGCTCGCGCCCTTCGGCGCGCGGGGCGGCCTCGGGTACCGAGGCCGGGAGGAGATCGGCGCCACGGGCGTCGGGGGGGTCGCGTTGCCGACCGCCCTGGCCGCGCGGTCGGGCGGGAGCCATGCGCATCCCGCGTTGAGCGCCCAGGGTCTCCTGCTGGTTCCGGTGCCCCCGCACCGAAACTCCAGGAGGAGACCATGATCCAGAGACCCTTCCGCCACCGCCACGGCCTCGCGCTGCTGGCCTGCCTGCTGCTGGCCGCCTGCGCGCCCGCGCCCGCCGACGACGAAGCGGCGACCGCGGAGCGAGACCGCGCCGAGGAAACATCGGCCGGAAATGCCACGCCGCCCGCCGCGTCCGACGGGGACGCTGCCGATGACGGGGCCGCGGAGGCGGGCGGCATCCTACGCCTGCGGGTCTCCGGCGACCTCACCGACGCCGATCCGGCCTTCCATCCCGCCGGCCCCGACACCCTGACCGCCGAGACCGTCGGCGAGGGGCTCATCGCCTACAAGCCCGGCAGCTGGGAATGGGAGCCGGTCCTCGCCGAGACCATCGAGCCGTCGGCGGACGGGCTGCGCATCGCCTTCACCTTGCGCCGCGGCGTCCAGTTCCACGGCGGCTACGGCGAGCTCACGGCGGACGATGTGAAGTTCTCCTATGAGCGCTACCTCGATCCGGACCTGAAGGCCACCTATGCGGGCGACTGGGAGGCCCTTGACCATGTGGAGGTGACGGGCAGCCACAGCGGCGAGATCGTGCTCAAGAAGCCCTTCGCCCCTCTGTGGACCAGCACCCTCCCGGTGACCGGCGGCGTGATCGTCTCCCGCAAGGCCCTGGCGGATCTCGGGCGCGACCGCTACAAGACCCATCCCATCGGGACGGGACCGTACGTCTTCGACCGCTGGGACGCCAACCAGCGCATCGTGATGAAGCGCTTCGACGCCTACTGGGGCGCCCGCCCCGCCTGGGACGAGATCCATCTGGTGATCATCCCGGAGGACAGCGCCGCCGAAGTGGCCCTGGAGGCCGGCGACCTGGACTTCAGCGGCGTCGACGCCAAGGCCGCCGAGCGTCTGGCGGCCAAGGGCCTGGCCACCAGCGAGATCAAGACCCTGAACTACGCCGGTGTCTTCATGAACGTCACCCATCCGTCGCTCAAGGACAAGCGCGTGCGGCAGGCCATCCGTCTGGCGGCCGACGTCGACGACATCATCACCGCCGCCTACGAAGGCAAGGCCCTGCGTGCCTGCGCCATCATCGGCGAAGGACAGCTGGGCCATTGGGCGGACGCGCCCTGCTATGACCAGGACATCGCGAGCGCCAAGGCCCTGCTGACGGAGGCCGGAGTCACCGACCTGCAGCTGCCCATCACCGTCCTGGACCGCGAGGACGAGAAGACCACGGCCGAGATCCTGCAGGCCAACCTCAAGGAGATCGGCATCACGGCCTCGGTGGAGGTGGTGGACGACGGCGGCTACTGGGACCTGGCGAAGTACAAGGAGCGGGCCCTGACCGTCTTCAACTGGGGCACGACCAACCCCGACCCCCATTGGCAGATGACCTGGTTCAGCTGCAAGCAGCTGGGGGCCTACAACTGGATGCAATGGTGCGACCCGGCCTTCGACGCGGTCAACAGCAAGGCTACCGAGCTGAGCGACGACGCCGAGCGCGCCGCGCTCTACGTGGAGGCGCAGAAGCTGTGGGATCGCGACGTCAACGTGCTGTGGACCATCCATCCCATCAACAGCTATGCCGCCCAGGACGGCATCGTCGTCGCTCAGAACCCCAACGGACTCCCCTTCCCCAAGCATTTCCGGCGGAAGTAGGCCGGACATGGGTCTGGACACCGTCAGGCCGCAGCGGCCATGACCGATCCGCTCGCCGGACGGCCGCTCTGCTTCACCAGCTGCCAGGCCCCCATCGCCGAGCCCTTCTGGACGGCGGTGGCGGCCTGGCTGGGCCTGCGCCTGGATCGCCGCGTCGCCCTGCTGGAGGACCAGCCCTGGGAGCGGCGGCGCGACGCCTTCGACGCCGGCGAGGCGCAGGTATGCTGGCTCTGCGGGCCGCCCTACGTCTGGCGCAAGGACGCAGGCGCGCCGGTGGAGCTGTTGGCGGCGCCGGTGATGGCCGCGGCGCGCTACCAGGATCGGCCGATCTACTACTCGGATGTCATCGTCCGCCGCGAAGCGCCCTATCGCGACTTCATCGACCTGCGCGGCAGCAGCTGGTCCATCAACGAGCGCAGCTCGCACAGCGGTTACTTCGTCACCCGCCAGCACCTGACCCGGTTGAAGCTCGGAGAGGGCTTCTTCGGGCGGGTGCTGGCGTCCGGGTCGCATGAGCGCAGCCTCGAACTGCTCCTGGCCGAGCGGATCGACGCCACGGCCATCGACAGTACGGTGCTGGACCTGGCCCTGGCCCGCGATCCAGCGCTGACGGGCCGCATCCGCCACATCGACACCCTCGGCCCCAGCCCCATGCCCCCCTGGGTGGTGCGCAGCGACCTGCCCGCGGGCCTGCGCGACGACCTGCGGCGGGCCCTGCTGGCGATGCACGAGGACGCGGCCGGCAGGCGGGCCCTGGCGCTGGGGCAGGTGGGGCGCTTCGCCGCGGTGGACGACGCCGACTATGATCCGATTCGACGCATGCTGGACGAGACCGAAGGCCTGCCGCTTTGAGCGCGGCGGCCGGAAGCGACGGATTCGTCTGGGCGGCGGCGCCCGGGACCGGCTGACCATGGCCCGGCTGGTCGTCGCCCGTCTGGCGCAGGCCCTGGCCGTGGCCTGCCTGGCGGGCGTCCTCTTGACCGTCATCGCGCCGCTGCTGCCGGGGGATCCGGCGATCCTCATCCTGGGTCCCCGAACCAGCCCGGCCACCGCGGCGCGGCTGCGGTCGGAGATGGGTCTGGACCTGCCGCTGTGGCGGCAGGCGGGCGGCTTCCTCCTGGGCGTCCTGCGCGGCGACCTGGGACGCGACTTCTGGCGCGGCCTGCCGGTGAGCGACCTCGTCGCCGCCGCCCTGCCGCATACCCTGCTCCTGGCCATGGCCGGCATGGCCCTGGCTGCGGCCGTCGGCATTCCCCTGGGCACCCTCTGCGCCTGGCGCGCCGGCGGCAGGCTGGATCGCCTGACGCAGCTGGCGGCCGTGGCGAGCTTCACCCTGCCCAGCTACGTGGTGGGGCTCCTGCTGCTGCTGGTCTTCGCCGTACGACTGGGCTGGCTGCCGGCCATCGGCGCGGGGCAGGGCGACGGCGCCCTGTCCTTGCTGCGGCATCTCGCGCTCCCGGCAGTAACCCTGGCCTTCGGCTGGAGCGGCTACCTGGCGCGATTGGTGCGCGATGCCGTCCTGGGCGTGTTGGGCTCCGACCACATCCGCAGCGCGCGGGCCTTCGGCATCCCCCCGCGGCGCATCCTCCTACGCCATGCCCTGCGGCCGGCCCTGGCTCCGGTGGTGGCCGTCCTGGGCGTGGGCCTGGGCAGCCTGCTGGGCGGGGCGGTGTTCATCGAGGTCATCTTCAACCGCCCGGGCCTGGGGCGGCTGATCTTCGACGCCATCGGGGATCGCAACTTCCCGGTGCTGCGCGGCGGGGTCTTCGTCGCGGCGCTCCTGTACGTGGGCTGCAACCTGGCGGCGGAGCTGGCGCTGGCCGCCTTGGACCCCCGGCAGCGCGGGGTCGGGGCGGGCTGAGGCATGTCGCGCCTCCAGCGATCGCCGCTCCCGGCGGCCGAAGCCAGGGCATGGGGGCCCGCCGGCGGCAGCCGGCGCCTTTCGGGCCAGGCCTGGCTGGGCCTGGCCATGGTCGTCGCCCTGGGCCTGGCAGCGATGGGCGCCCCCTGGCTGGCGCCGCGAGACCCGGCGGCGCAGGACGTCGCCGAGCGCCTGCTCGGCCCCGGCCCGGGCCATGTCCTGGGCACCGACCACCTCGGCCGGGATCTTCTGAGCCGCTTGATCTGGGGGACGCGGCTGGCCCTGGGTCTGGCCGTTCCGGGCGTCCTGGGCGGGCTGCTGCTCGGCGGCGGCTGCGGCCTGGCGGCGGGTTACGGTCCGCGCCGGCTGCGGCGCCCGATCATGGTGGGCGTGGACGGGCTGCAAGCGCTGCCACCCATCCTCCTGGCGCTGTTGGTCCTGTCGCTCACGGGTCCGTCGCTGATGGTGCTGGTTGCGGTGGTCGCTCTGGCCCTGGCGCCGGGCTACGCGCGGGTGATGCGGGCGCAGGTGCAGGGCCTCGAAGCGGCGACCTTCGTCGAGGCCGCCCGTTCGCTGGGCGCGGGCCGCCTGCACATCGCCCTGCGCCACGTGCTGCCCAACGCCCTGCACCCGCTGCTGGTGCTGGCAGCGATGGACCTGCCCGGCGCGGTGACCCTGGAAGCCGGCCTGTCCTTCCTGGGCCTGGGCGTACAGCCGCCCACTCCGTCCTGGGGAACCATGCTGGCCGAGGGCTTCACCCGCCTGCGCCAGTCCCCCTGGCCGCTGATCGGCCCCGCGGGCGCCCTGGTGCTGGCCACCTTGGGCTTCACCCTGCTGGGAGAGGGCCTGGCGGAGCGGCGGCGCTGACGTCCCGGCAGCAGGCGACGGGGCGCGTCCCGGTGACGGTGGTCGACGTCAACGCCTCGGAGGGAAACAGCGGGGGTGGAACCCATGCCCCTGAATGTGCCAACACATGGCGTACCGCTCGCCATGCCTGGCGGCTGGACCCTGGTGGAAGGTGACCCTCATGACCCGCGCCCTCGTTCCCCTTCCGCACCGAACCTTGGGTGCAGCGATCGTCCTCGCCGGCCTGTGCTTGGTGAAGCTGCTCGCTGGGGCGTCGTCATCGGGCGCCGCCGGTTCGCCTCGTCACGGGGCCAACGGCTTGTCAGGGCCTTCGGGTCCGACCGACCTGACCCAAGAGACCCTCGCCGCGCCCGACGGCCTCTCGCTCGCCGGCCGGCCCGGCGGCTACGTGGGGGCGGTCATCGCCGAGGGGAACTTCGCCCTGGCGAGCTTCGACTTCCGCCTGTATCGCTATGACCTGAGCGATCCGCGCGCGCCGCGGGCGGTGGCTTCCGGCCCCTTCGTGGGGGCCAACGCCAGCGTCCTGCCGGGCAACCTGAGCCGCCTGATCCAGATCGATGGGCCGCCGGAACAGGGTCAGGCAGGGCAGCTGCAGGTGGGGCTGGTGGATTGGGACCGGGAGTCGCTGGTAGGGGACTTCAGCCGGCTGCAGCTGCTGCTGCTCCGCGACCTGGCGGTCGTCGGGCAGCTCGAGCTGCCAGGGTTCACAACCGCGCCCTACCCCGACAACGGGGTGGTGACCGAGCTGGCCGCGGCGGGCGACGACCATGTGCTGGTCGCCGAGACCGAAGCGGATGGCCAGCATGTGCGCATCGTGGACATCTCCAGCCCGGAGCAGCCGCGGCTGGTCGGCGATTACCGGCCGTCGGGGCCGGTGGCGGGGATGGCCGCGAGGGGCGACCTCGCCTACGTCCTGGTCCATCCGGCGCGGCTTGTCGTTCTGGACCTCTCGGTGCCGGCGAGCCCGAGGGCCGTGGCCGAGCTGCCCGCCGTCGGCGGCGCCATGGATCTCGTGCTCGTGGGCCAGCATGCCTTCGTCTTGGGCTGCGACGGGCTGGTCGTCTTCGACCTGGCCGATCCGGCCCTGCCACGGCAGATCGGCCCGATCCTGCCGCTGGTGGATCCGCCCGCCCCGCCGGGCGGCGGACCCACGCCCGTGCCCAGCCCGGGCGGCATGCGCTGCCTGGCGTCGGCCAACCTCGTCTGGCGGGATGGCCGACTGTATTTCCTGACCGCCGTGGACAGCTTCATCCCCTTCCAGTCCTCCCATGTCCTCTGGACCATCGACGTCAGCCGGCCGGCGGCGCCGCGGGTCGTCTCGCAGCGCGGCGGCGAGGGCGCAGCCAGCCGGGTGGCTGTCGGCGACGGCTTCGCCGTCCTCGGCTACCCGCATCAGGGCCTGAGCATCGTCGACTTGTCCGATCCCGACCAGCCCGTGCAGGCCGGCGTGCTGACGTCCGAGTCCATGGTGCAGGGGCCGGTGGCCGCCGAGCCCGATCTGGTGGTCCAGAGCTTGACCGACGGATGGGCCGCCGAACTGCGCTTCATCGACCCGCGGTCGCCACGGCGCGGGGCGGCCGATGCCGGCCAACCCGCCAGCCTGGGTCGCCTGCCCTTGCCGGAAGGCTACCTGGCGGAGGACCTGGCCCTGGAAGACGGCATGGCCTACGCCGTCATACGCGACAAGGGCCTCCTCGTCGTCGACGCGCGGAATCCGCGCGCCCCCCGCCGGACAGCCCTCCTGCCACCTCGCGCGTTGGGGAAGGCGGTCGCCGTCCGGCGCGGCGTCGCCTATGTCGCCGAGGGGGACAAGAGAGGACCTGAGGGCTTCCTGCGGGTCATCGACGCCCGGGACCCGGCCAACCCGGTTGAGACGGCCACCATCCCAGGCACCTTCAACGACCTGGCCGTCTGGGGCGACCTGCTGGTCGCCGCGGTCGCGGACCCGCCCTCCTTGACCCTCTATGACCTGCGCGATCCGGCCCATCCAGCGCAGGTCGGCATCCTGCCGCTAACAGGTTTCGCCTACAAGATCGCCGCGCAAGCGGGCCGGATCTACCTGCTGATGGGCGGCGCGCTGGTGGTCGTCGACAGCTCGGACCCGACCGCGCCGCGCCTGCGAGGCCGGCTGGACCTGCGGGAGGGCAATGTCTTCCCCTTCGGCGCCCCCAGTGACCTCGCGGCCCGCAGCCCGGTGGTGTACCTCGGCAACTACAGCACCATCCAGACCATTGACGCCGGCGATCCGGACGCGCCGCGGTGGGTCGATGTCCGGTTCATCAACTCCTTCATCGACCTGCTCGCCGGTCCCACCGAAGACTGGATGCCCACCGGTGGATTCCTTGCCGCCGCGGGCAACAGGGTTCACCTGGCGGGCGACAAGACGGGGCTGTGGAGCTTCGAGGCGGGCACGCCGGGGGGGATGATTGAGACCGAGCCACGGTACCTGTTCGTGCCGCAATTGGGCGGGCAGTAGACGGTCTCCTTGGCCGGATGGGGGCTACGCGTCCCCGAACACGCCATCCACGGCCACCGTAAACCCCGGCAGCAGCCGCGACGCCACCGTTCCCCCAGCCTCTGCGGTGCCCCGTTCGCTGTAGCCGTCGCCCTCCAGCACCAGCACGGTGATGCGACACTCCGATGGATCGACGATCCAGTACTCGGGGATGCCCGCCTGGGCGTACTCGGCGCGTTTGGTCACCAGGTCGTGTTGCCGGTCGGCACTGAGCACCTCCATGACCAGATCGGCGCCTTCCCAGTATTGCGGCTTACGGCGGTCCGCATGATCCGCGAACATGAACAGCAGGTCAGGTTCGCGAAAGTGCCCATCGGGCAGCTTCATGGGCATCGGTGCCAGCAGGATCGCGCCCAGACCGCGGGGCAGCACGAAGGCACGCAGGAGATCGTACAGGCGCAAGAGAACCGCCTGATGGAGCGGCGTCGGCATCTCCAAGACCTCCACATGGCCATCCACCAACTCGACGAGGCGGTTCGTATCGAGGGCAAGGTAGTCCACTGCCGTCCATCGGCCCTGCGCCGGGAAGAGGCGGGCGATGTCCCAGGCCGGCTCATTGCCAGCTTCGGATTTTGCCGAGATGGCGAGCTTTTCAGGTCGCGTCATCGGGGTGCTCCCAAGCTACGCATCGACGGTGGAGGTTTGCTCGATACTATAGGCATTGGCGGCGATGATCGCAAGCGTCTTCATCGGCGGGTTGACCCTAGGGACCGACTGGTCGATGGTTTCCCGCCGGCCCCGGCGGTTGAAACCGCGGACCTACAAACGAAGCCCGCCTGCGCGGGCTGAACACCGAAGGCCCCTTGTGCTGCTTCCGCGGTCGGCATGTTATCGCGACCACAGTCAGATCATGGGACACCAGGTCAGGGCGCGGGGATTGCATGGTCCTGGTCGGGTCGCCTCGCGGACAGGTGTAGCCGCAGGCATGCCGAAGTCGCTCTGCCTCGGCGAGCATTTCTGCCTTGCCAGGGCAGATTATCCGGATAAGATGCCCTCATCATGCAGATTGTCCGCCGCCATCTGACCATCGACCTGCCGCCAGACCGCTCCGCGTTCCTTTGATCTGATCAGCTACACCAACGTCGCCCGTGAGGTCGGTGTCAGCGCCAAGGTGGTTCGCGGCTACTTCGAGATCCTCGACGACACGCTTCTGGGGCATCGGCTTGCGCCCTGGGCCCGCTCGGCCGACCGGCGGATGATCCAGACCGAGAAGATCTACCTCTTCGACGTCGGCGTCGCCAACCACCTCGCCCGGCGTCGCCCGAAGATCGGCGGGGCGGACTTCGGCAAGAGCTTCGAGCATTGGGTGCTGATGGAGATCCTCAACTATCGGCGTTACCGCGATCCGGACCTGGACCTGCGCTTCTGGCGCACCTCGACGGGCATGGAGGTGGACTTCATCCTGGGCGACATGGTGGCGGCCATCGAGGTGAAAGCCACCGCGCGGGTCACAGACACCCATCTCCGCGGGTTGCGGGCTTTGAGCGAGGGCCATCGCGTACGGCGCTCGGTCGTCGTCAGCCTGGAGAAGGAGCCGCGCACGCTCTCCCCGGGAATCACCGTCCTCCCGTGGTCACGGTTCCTTGATGAGCTGTGGTCTGGCGAGCTGACGCAAGGACCATAGGTCTGGGCAGGGTGGAGAAGCTCGGATCGGCGCCCAGGGCGGCGGGGGCCGCACCACGGCGCCTCAGACGCCTCGCGGACCGTCTCCCCCGTGGCCGAGACGATCAGTTGAGCGACACGAACCCGGACCCGCCGCTGGCGAATCCGGTCAGCGGTTCAAACCCCGGCTCCGTCCCCGCCGTCAAACGTGGCCAAAGTCGTCCGGATGAAGTCCGCTCTTCGTTCGACCGTATCACGGGGCACCTCGACCAGCGTGTAACCGCAGTCTTGGTACGCCCGGGTGATCTGCTCGTGAAATCGCTGGTAGTCGTCGAAGGACGCACCGCGGAGTTCGTCGTTCACGAAAATCTCCTTCCACGGCGGTAGGACGAACACCTCGTTCGCATAGCGGTGGCGGGCGGCCGCCGCCCGGAACTCCTCCGGATCCACCCTGAAACGTACGGCATAGGCGATCGCATCGGGGAGGCCGCGATCGAAGAAACTCGGACCGGTTCGGGACGCGGCGTCTGCGAGATCGCGCACCGCA
Organism: Anaerolineae bacterium; assembly: GCA_044228875.1. Lineage (GTDB taxonomy): Bacteria > Chloroflexota > Anaerolineae > Epilineales > Epilineaceae > Epilinea. Next base: position 3,930 of record JBGAUA010000029.1, on the reverse strand, counting down.
CGCCGGATGATTTCCCGGAGGAAGAGCGCCGGATCCTTCGAGGGCAGGGCGGGGCCGTTCGCGGCCAGCTCTTGCTGCAGAACCTTGCGCACAGGTTCCGCATAGCAGTCGTACCCGCGAGCCTGCAGATGCTCGATCAGCTGGGTCTTCCCCGTGCCCGACGTGCCGGTCACGACGAAGCGCCCCGCGGCGGAAGTTTCTCTGGCGATGCCTACCTCCGGGACATTCAGACCGAGATACTGTTTGTGAAAAGGCGCTGGCCCGGCGCAGGAGCGGTGCGGCCGCCTAGTTGGGGACAGGAGCGACCAGCGCGCGCCCCGAGCCGCTCGTCAGACCCCGATCAGAGCCCGGAAACAGCCGACGAGGATCCAGTGAGGGCACCCATATCCTCGCGGAACAGATTCCGGGGGATGTGGGTGCCCTCTCTCGTCAACCTCAGTCCGGCGGTGCGCGCCAAGCCCGCGCCGGCGCCCGCCGCAGCGGTTCCGGTCGCGGTTGGGTGAGGAGGCGGTTGCCCCAGAACGCATCCGCCGGGCAGGGCAGCAGCCCGGCGATGTCGCGGTAGATGGCGGCCAGGTCCGTGGCGCTGGCGGCGGTGCGGAAGTAGTCCGGCTGGCTGGCCATCGCCCCGAGCGCTTCCACGTCCAGGTCGTCGCCGAGACCGACGGTGAAGATCACCACACCGTGCTCTTTGGCCGCCGTCGCCGCGGCGATGGCCTCCGCCACCGGCTGCGGGTTCGAGCGTCCGTCGGTCAGCAGCACCATGACCTGGAGTGCGCCACTCCGATGCCGCGGCCCGCTGAGCTCGGCGTCCGCGGCCTGAACAGCGCATACCAGACAGGTCTGGCGGGACAGCTGGAAGCTGTCCAGCGCCTGCTGCAGCGCCGCACGGTCCGCGGTGAGCGGCTGGTCGAGCGTCGCGGCGCTGTTGAAGGTCAGCACCGCGGCCTGGCTGCCGGCTTCCAAGGGCAATGCAGCGAGCAGCGCCGCCGCCGCAGTCCGTGCGGCCGCGATCTTGGTCTGGCCGTCGCCGGCCAACTCCGCCATCGAGGTCGACGCGTCGATGGCCAGCAGCAGATCCACCCGTCGCAGCTCGGGCAGGCAGCGCTCGAAGAGCACGATCGGCAGGTACACCGGAACGGGCACCCGTGTCGGCGTCACGGTGGGGGTGGCGGTGGATGTGGCGGTCGACGTTGCCGTTGGGGTGACCGTCGGCGGCAGATCCGTCGGGGTGGGCTCGGGCGTGTTGGTGGACGTCGCTGTGTTGGTCGGCGTCGGGGTGGGCGGCAGGCAGCGATCCGAGACCGTGAGCGCCTGGGTGGCCATGATGACGTCGCGGCTCTTGCCCTGCACGTCGTCGAGCCGCATGCCGCCGGTCACAGCCCAGGCACCCTCGTCAAGCGGCCGGATGCGGTAGGTGACCGTTTCCGGCTGCAGCTCTGGAACGGGGCTCCACCTCCAGGTGAGTTCGGTCTCGCCGCCGGTGCTTGTGACGACCTTGCTCGGGGGCGGCACGCCGGAGCCGGGCAGGTAGGACAGGCCGACCGGCAAGCGCTGCGTAAGCTCCAATGCCTGCACCTGCTTGGGTGCCTTCTTGTCCTCTTCCTGGCGGATGTCGCCCTCCAGGACCGCGGCGAATTTCCCGGGCGCGTTGTTCGGGAAGGCAAAGTAGCGATCCTTCCGCTGAATGAAGAAGGTCTGGTCACAGCCGCCCATGATGCCGCCGATGGTGTCGGCGGCCACGCAGGCGGCATAGAAGTAGTTCGCGCGGGATTCGATCTTGACCTTGGCCTGGCCCATCTGGATCAAGGCGTCTTTCTTGTCGGCGACACCCGTGAAGTCGACGAAGTAGACCACGATCTCCATGCAGGCCCGGTAGCCGGCGGTCCCGTCGGTTCTCTCGGCGTTCTCCAGTAGCGATACGGCAGCATCGGCGGCATCCTCATAGGCGCCGCCGGCCTGCGTGCCCGCCTGCATCTGGGCCACCGCGCTCTCGCCACGATCCAGGTTCGTGGTCATGCCCAACAGGACTTCCGCGCGGGTCGGGGTGTAGCGCACGACACCGACCTGGGTGATGAAATCGCGCCGCGTGTTCTTGAAGTAGTCCCGGCGGTAGTTTTTCAGGCTGGTCAGCATGCCTCGGGACGCCCCCCGAGCCCAGAGGTTGCCCTCGGCGCGCTCCGGCATAACGAACACGATGCTGATCCCGCCCGCGCAGAACGGGCAACTGGGCGCCAGCCGGACGGTGGCCGTCACGGGATCGCATAAGCGCGTGGTGGCGGCCGAGAGCGTGGATGTGATCTCGGAAATGCATTCGCTCGCGTGACGGCCTTCGGGTGTGGGCCGGCCGCCGGGGGTCTGGCGGGTGGCGGTGGGGCGCTGGGCAAGCACGGAGTCCGGCCCGGCCATGCCCAGCAGGGTGCTGAATACGGTGGCCATGACCAGGCTGACCATGAGCAGCACCTGTCGTCGTGCGTGCATCGAAACCTCCTGTAGGACGGCCACTCCAGCCGTCAAGGCGCATCGGGGGCGTGGGCAAGGGCCCGACCCAAGCGCATCCGCCGCCGGGCAACCGGCGGCCAGACCACAGCATAACCCGGGCACGCCCACGCGTCAACAGGCTGATGGGGCACCTGATGCTGGCGGGGGCGACGGTCGCAATCGGGCGGGCGTCTCCGCCAGCTCGTACCGCTTGTGATCGCGAATGGCGAGAGGTATTGGCCAATCTTCGCCACGATAGGCGCTGCGCACGACCAGCCGATCCGGGGACGAGGCATCGAGGAGCTGGCCACCGGACTCGTCGCGAACTCGAACTGTATCGGCGTGCCGCCCGCCACCGTAGGCAGCGCCGTGAGCCGGGCCGGCGGCAGTTCGGAGCCGTCCGTAAGCGTTGCCCGAGTTGCATGGCATGGGAAGCTGCGATAGCCTCTGACCTAATGATCGGACTTCGTGCTGCCGAGGCAAGATCCAGATCGCCCCGTGAGCAGATGGGGGCGCTCGAGCATGGTTTGGAGGCAGCGCAGTGACTGAACCACAACTCAGGCAACGCTTTCATGCCCGCCCAGGCCATCATCGCACAGCCCTGGAGGACCGATCACCCTTCGCTGCTGCCGGAGGTGTCCGCGACCCGCTGAACACTAACGGGTGAGAACGTGAACGGCTGGCGACGCTGGGCGGATTGTTGTCAACGTTGGGAACACGCTGTGGGCATCTTGGCGACCGGAGCGGCGGTCGCGAGCATTCCGGTCCTGTTGCTCGAAAGCCAGTGGTCGGATTCCGCCAATTGGACGCTATTGGCGGTCCTGAACTGGGCCATCTGGCTGATCTTCGGCTTGGACACGGTGGTCGCCTTCGGCGCTGCCGGTACGGCGGTCTTCCGTCGCGGGAGTTGGTGGTTCGGCACCGTGGTCACAGTCCTGACCTTTCCACTGCTGCTACCGGCACTGTCCGGACTGCGATTGCTGCGGCTCAGCCGGGCAGCCAGGGCGACGCGACTCGCCCGCGCCCTGCGCCTGACGCGCTTCCTGGCGATCGGATCCCGATCTGTTACCGGTTTACGCAGAGTATTGGACCCCAACGCGCTGCCCTTTGTATCGCTCTTCTTGGTCCTGATCATCACCGTGGGCGGCGCCGCCCTTTACATGATCGAGCTGGAGTCGGACGGTATACACGGATTCGGGGACGCCGTATGGTGGGCCATCGTGACGGTGACCACGGTCGGCTACGGCGACATCACGCCAAGCAGCACATCCGGACGCGTGATCGCAGTGATCGTCATGCTCGTGGGCATCGCCTTCACCAGCCTGCTCACCGCTCAGATCGCCGCCTACTTGACCCGCCAGGACCAGGACGAGCTGGAAAAAGACATCGATGCCGATATCGCCCGGCTCGAGGCAAAGCTGGATCTGCTGACGCAGATGGTGCAGGAGC
>JBGAUA010000299.1:0-2132 GCA_044228875.1 Anaerolineae bacterium | reverse complement strand
CGCCAGGACGGACACACGGGTCATTCTCAACAACTTCTTGTTCATAGGGATCAGGGTTAGCCTCATTGCAGAGTCAAAAGTCCGGATCGGGTAAATTCCCAGGTCCGGCGTTACAGCGGCGGGCATCGATACGCTCACCCGACCGAAGAACCACACGATTAGGACCCAATCAGGGCTGCGGCTCGATCTCCCCGGGCCGCCAGGTCTTGTCGAACCAGGGCTCCAGCGGGCCGTAGAGGCGCAGGATCATGAACCAACCCTTGCCGGGAATCGTCTGGATCCAGTTGTTTTCCTTGCCTTGCGGGGCCTTGGGTCCAAACCAGACATCCACGGAGCCGTTCGCGTTGACCAACAGGTCCTTGTTTTGGCTGCTGACGCTCGGGAAGCGCTGATCCGTCTGGATCATCGAGCGGGTCTGGTTGTCGTAGACGATCACCGACCAGAAGTCCTTTACCGGTACATTCGGCGGTAGGTGCAGCTTGTAGGTCTTGGCCCCGTCGAACGGCTTGCCGTCGGCGTCCTGGGCGCTCCAGGGATACTGGGAGCCCTTGCCGACCATCTTCTCGGCCATCGCCGGGGTGACGCCGGTGGCGAAGTAGTAGAAGAAGGCCGCACCGTCCAGGTTGGCCACGCCGGGCGCACTCTCGAACTTGTAGCCGCCGAAGAAGGGCAGCCGCCACGGCCTGTCCGGATAGAAGTAGGCGTCCTTGCCGCGCATCCGGAAGGCGATCGCCCTGGAAGTGACCGCACCGATGTTCGCGGCGTCGGTCAGGATCTTCTTCATCCGCTCGTCCGGCTCGAAGGGCTTGCCCTTCTCGATGCCGATGGAAGCGAAGAGGCCGAGCGTGGTCGGATCGCTGCCCCCGGCCGGCTCTTCCTGGATCACCTGGTTCAGCAGACCCCAGAACCCGTAATCCCCTGGCGCGACGAAGTTGGACGGCACCCCCGAGGCGTTGACGAACTTTATCGCAGGCGGATTGGCCGCATCGGCGAGCGGATAGATCTTCAGGGTCTTCTTGACCTCCTCGACGCCGGGCTTGGGCGAGCCGTCGACCAGGAAGGAACGGAACGGCATCCAGGTGCCATAGGTGCTCGGACGCACGACGAAGTAGCCGTCCGGCACCGCACCGGTGTAGCCGGGGGGCAGGATCAGGTACTTGCCGCCCTTGCCCCCATCCGGGCCGGTGATGCCGACGTCGGCCACCCAGCGGTACCAGAAGTCGTCGATGAGACCCAGCACTTTGGGCGGAATCTCGACGACGAGCGGTCCCGCACGGGTGTCGAGCCAGATGAAGCTGTAGACGGTGTTGTCATTGGCGGTCAGCTCCACGGTCTTGGAGTCCACCAGGTCTTCCCAGATGACATCGGTCTGGTTCACCGGACCGTACGCCGCGAGGGAGGCGCGCATGCTGGCCTGATTGACGATGGGTAGGGCCAGCAGGTAGGCCTGTAACGCACGCGAGGCATCCAGGTTGTCGTAGACCTTCCGAGTGGTCTCGTCGCTGGGATAGCCATAGTGGAGATTCAGGGTGCCGATGGAGGTTTCCACTCGATCGGGCACGGCGACACCTGGCGCGATCGGCGTCGTCATCTTGTAGGTTTCTGCGCCCGCGCTCGTGGCCAAGGCGACGGCAAGTAGGGTAGCGAGTGGCATGCGATTCATGGTTAGTTTCCCGTTCCGGCGGGGTCCGTGGCGAGGTAGTGGGCAAAACGCCAGCCACCCCGGGCATCACCCGGGATGGCCGGCGCTCTTCACAGCGAAATGGCGCTGCGGTTCACCGTGCGGTGCGCAATCATTGCGGCCCGCTCTGCATGTGATGGATCGGACTGCCGTCCACCGCTGTCGCTTGCGAAGCCTCCAGCTTCTTGATGTCCTCTTCCGTGAGTTGCGGGCGATCGACCTTGATGGTCACCTTGTTGAGCTTGCCAGTGAAGGTGAACGGCGGAGTGTAGTCCGCGTCGTTCACGCCGGTCAGGGTGTCGGAGCCGATGTCGAAGCTCTCGTCCCATTGCAGGATCATGGGCAGGGTCTTTTCCATCGTGATGGTTTGGACGGCTTTGCCATCCACCTTGAGGGTGCCGGTGCCGGGCCGGGCGAGGCCGCTCATGTTGTTGAACGCGAGGGTGGCGAC
>JBGAUA010000298.1:0-2155 GCA_044228875.1 Anaerolineae bacterium | reverse complement strand
ACCCACGCGGCGGGCCTTTTCCGCCACCCGTTCCCGGGCGCCCGGCACCCGGGCGTCGTAGCGGTAGTGGATGGCCACCGGAATGGGCAGGCCATGCTTGACGTTGAGGCCCGTGAATATCTTGATGCCCACGTCCATGTCGGCGACGCCTTCCTCGAGGGTATGCAGGTGGGCGTAATAGGCCACGTTCCGCATCTGCACTTCCTCGAAGCCGTCGCCCACGCTGATGTAGCGCTCGGCATGGCCGATGTCCGGGTAGCGGCCGTCATAGAGGTCGTTGACGTACTCGATCTGGGAGAAGTTGTTCACCAGCAGATTGGCGATGAGCCGGCGCATGCCGTCGTGGGGTTCGCCCTGGCCGGCACCCCAGCCGTCCTTGCGACTGGCGGCGCGGATGGCCTCGTACACCGCCGCGCGGGCGGCGTCGCCGGAGAGGCGGGCGGTCTCGCCGTACAGGGCGGCGTTGTCCACGAAGCGGTAGGGGGAGAGGTCGCCCTTGCTGTCGGGGATATGCACCTTGATGGCGTCGGTATCGGTGTCCACGCCGATCAACAGGATGTCGGTGCTGGCGCCGCAGCAGAAGCTGTTCTCGATGGCCTGACGGAACTGGTTCAGGCGTTCCAGGGCGGCTTCAATCGCCCGGGTCTCATTGCTGCCGTGGGCGGCGCAGCCCTCGCAGCAGGGGCTGGAGGAGCTGGTGTGATAGACCGCGATCTTCAGATAGCGGGTGCCGGCGTCGGCGGTGGTGGGCACGCCCTCGCGGAAGCGGCGCAGTTCCGTGCTCACCCAGTGGCGCACGTCGGTTTCCACGTCGAACAGCGCGCCGGCGTAGGCCTTGCGCCGGGTCAGCGAAGTCAGCGGCAGGCGCAGGATGTAGCGGGACAGGCCCTTCAGGCGGCCATCGGCGCAGGGACTGATGTCCACCGCGTGATAGCCGCAGTCCAGGAAGAAGTTGCGCGTGTCCTGGACCGTCTCCAATTGATTCCGGATGTCCTCGGCGAACTGGGCGGTGGCGGCCTTGAGCGCGGCGAAGACGCAGTGGGCGTAGAGGGCCTTGAGGTCCAGGCCGCTGACCCAGGCGTCCTCCAGGATGCCCTGGGGCAACTCATAGCCCAGGCGCTCCCGCGCCATCCGTTGCGCCTGGGTGGGAAAATCCTCCAAATGCTGCTGTGCGGAAAGAGCCTTCAGGGTGGGTGCGATGGCGTCGAAGCGGCCTTTCACCGAGTCCTCGCAGTGGGCCAGGCGTGCATTCATGCGCCGGTCGGCCAGGTGGTGGCGCGGCGGCGCATCAACGGTGCCGGCCGGCCGCTGTGCGTGGTGTTCAGGCCGGACCTGGAGCGCCGCCGAGGCGGTGCCCAGGCCGTAGGGGGCATGGCCGTGGTGCCGTGCCTGCTGAGACTTGGCGCGGAGGGCGTAGGCGTTGCGCGTGTTCATGGACCTTATCCCCTTCTTAGCCGCGAGCGCCGCCGGAGACGGTGATCACCGCGCCCTTGCCGGCGTTGCCGCTGCTGCCAGTCACCTTGGCGATGGGCGCTTCGGGACGCTCGATGCCCTTGTTGGCCCAGGCGCCGGAAGCGATGCCACGGCCAGTGCCGCGCAGGGTCGGATTGCGGCCCTGGGCCCAGCGTCCCTCGGTGCCGGTCACCAGGTCGCTGCGGCCCCAGTCGTCGCCGGTGATGCGGCGGCCGGCCTCGCGCCCCTCGCCGGTGATGCGCTCGCCCTGGGCCGCCGGGGTGGCGGATTCAGCCATGGCCTGGCCCATGCCGGCCATGAGACCGGCTTCGTCGCGGTAGCGGAACTCCGGCGTACCGGACACTAGGCCCGAAGCCATGTTGACCGGACCAGTGATACGGCCAGCGCCGCCGTAGCCGGTGCCGGTGATGCGGCCGCGCGCCTCCCGCGCCGGAGCGCTGACGCTGAAGGATTCCGGACGCGGTTCAGCCGGGACCATGCTCATGGCCATGGCGCGCGGCCGGCCCTGGGGCTGGAAGCGGGGATGGGCCTGGGGCAGGCCGGCCGGCTCGGCCGCCTCGCCCAAGAGCTTCCACCCGAGCGCGGCGACGACGAGCCCGCCGGCCAGCTGCACGACCGGCACGGAGACGCCGAAGAACGCAAGCACGTCGTCGCCGAAGAAGAGCGCGGCCAGCAGCAGCGC
>JBGAUA010000297.1:0-2182 GCA_044228875.1 Anaerolineae bacterium | reverse complement strand
GGCGGATGCCCTTGCCGCGCACCGCCGCCTCCAGGGCCTCGCCGTCGAGATCCGAGAGGCCCAGGTGGTAGGACAGGTAGCGGTAGACCGCCAGATCGTCGCGCGGCTTGCCGCGGCCGCCAAGGCCGGCGGCGGCGCGAACCAGCACCTCGTCCAGGCCGACGCCGCAGGTGGCGCGGACCTGCTCCGAAAAGGCCGCCAGGACGGCGGCGCCGTCGGGCGCGGCGCCTAGCGCGGCCATGGCTGCAACCGTTCCGTGAGCCGCAGCGCGGCCAGGTCCGCCGCGCCGATGGCGAACATCGTGATCTTCAGGATGCGCAGGTGCACGGCGATCTCCTCGAGCACCGCATCGGTGGACAAGGTCGCCGCGCGCAGGAAAGGCCCGGCCATGCCGGCCAGGCGAGCGCCCAGGGCCAGGCACTTGGCCACGTCCACGCCGTCGCGCAGGCCGCCGCTGGCGATGAGCGCCAGCTCCGGAGCGGCGGCGCGGGCCAGCACCAGCGCCTCCGCCGTCGGCAGACCCCAGCCCGCGAAGGCCGCGGCCACGCGCCGCTCCGGCTCCGTGGCCGCCCGGTGCTTCTCCACCTCGCTCCAGCTGGTGCCGCCCGCACCCGCCACGTCGATGGCCTTGACGCCCGCGGAGGCCAGGCTGCGCACGTCGTCGGCGGCGAAGCCCCAGCCCACCTCCTTGGCGATGATGGGGCAGGGCAGGTCGGCGGCCAGCCGCTCGATGCCCGCCAGGACGCCCGCCCAGCGCGTGTCGCCCTCCGGCTGCACGGCCTCCTGCACCGCGTTGATGTGCAGGATGAGCGCGTCGGCCTCGATCATGTCGACAGCGCGGCGGCAATGGTCCAGGCCGTAGCCGTAGTTGAGCTGCACCGCGCCCAGGTTGGCGAAGAGGGGGATGTCGGGGGCCAGGTCGCGGACGCGGAAGGAGGCCGCCAGCGACGCGTCCTCCAGGGCCGCCCGCTGCGATCCGACGCCCATGGCGATGCCCGCCTCCTGGGCGGCCTCCGCCAGGTGGCGGTTGATGGCCGTCACGCTGCCGGCTCCGCCGGTCATCGAGGAGATGAGGAGGGGCGCGCGGTAGGGCAGGCCCAGCACCTCGCCCTCCGTGCGGACCGCGTCGAGGTCCAGCTCCGGCAGGGCGCGGGGGATGAAGCGGTAGCGCTCCAAACCAGTGCTGATCGCCGACGACACGGGCTCGTCGAGGTTGATCCGCACGTGGTCCACCTTGCGGCGGGCGGTCTGCGATTCCCGGCTCACCGGCGGCGCAACTTTCGGGTGCTGAAGGTGTTCATACTGTTAGGAGACGATTTCGGGGACGACCGGTCGGGCGGCCAGTATGGCCCAGCGGCGGCGCCCAGGTCAAGGCGGCGGCGGGCCTGGCGGGCCGCCGACCCTTGCCGTTCGGCGCCGCGGCAGGATATACTCTGCGCCCGCCTGTCGCCGCGCCCTCGGGCCGCGAGCGGGGCCATCACCGACATCGCCTCCATCGTGTCCGGGAGCACGGGCCTCAGCTCCAGGCGCCGCAGGTCAGATCAGCCATCAACCCTATCAGGAGAACCCAAGTCCATGGCCATGTCACAGGAAGAAGTACTGACCAAGATCCGCGAGATCATCGCGGAAAACCTCAGCATCGACGACGTCGACGGCATCAACCGCGAGCAGAACTTCAAGGACGACCTCGAGGCTGATTCCCTGGATCTGGCCGAGATGATCATGGATTTCGAGGACAAGTTCGGCGTCGGCGACATCAGCGAGGACGACGCGCTCAAGATCCGCACGGTCGGCGACGCCGTCGACTTCATCCACTCCCGGCTGGCCGATCAGTAAGGCCGCCGCGGCCGTGGGCCGGGCCGACAGCCGGCCGGCGGCGCCGACAGGCAGCGAAACCGAGGACCGGGCGGCCATCCGCCCGGTCCTCTTGCTGCGCCCATGAGCCGCCGACCCTCGGCCGCCGCGCCCCCCGTTCCGCCCCGCGCCGCCGGCGCTTGCGTCGGGATGGACGTGGGGGGCACCTTCACCGACATCGTCGTCGCCGGGCCGGGCGCCTGGCGGCTGGAAAAGCTGCCCGGCCGGCCGGAGCGCCCCGAGCTGCCCGGCGTCGAGGCCTTGCGCCGGCTCGATCCCGCGGGGCTCCTGCCCGCGCTGCACGGCAGCACGGTGGCCACCAACGCCC
>JBGAUA010000296.1:0-2200 GCA_044228875.1 Anaerolineae bacterium | reverse complement strand
AGGGCCAGCAGGCTGCCGTCGGCGGCCAGGTCCAGGTCCGCCCAGACCGCGCCGGCCGCCGCGCCCTGGAGGACGGTGGTGGCACCCGGCTGGCCGGCGTCATCGAAGCGCTGCAGGCGGTCCCGCAGTCCGTCGAGGGCGATGACCTGCCCGTCCGGGGCGCAGGCCAGGGCGGCCGCCTGCGAGCCCGGACCCATGGCGGCCTGCCAGCGCAGGTCCCAGACATCTCCCTGGCGGCGGTAGCGGCGGATGCCGTTGCCATCGGTCACGGCCGGGTAGGACCCATGGCCGCAGACGCGGACGGGCGCGCCGGCCGGCGACTGTGCCCAGTACAATGGCGGTTCGGCGCCGCTGAAGGCCTGGACTCGGTCGCCCATGTCCAGCACGGCCACCTCGTCGGAGCCGACGGCCACGGACAGGGCCTCGGGGCCGTCCAGGTCGCCGGGGCGCAGCACGGGCCGTCCGCGCCAGCTGGGAATGGCCGGCGCGCCGCCTTGGGTGAAGGGCAGGATGGCCACCCGCGAGCCCTGCAGGTTGTTTTCAGGAACGGTCACCCAGATGCCGGTGGCCAGGTTGATGTCGACGCCCCAGGCGGCGGCCACCGCCGCACGGCGCCAGCCGCCGCTGAGCCGCGTGTCCAAGGACCAGAGGCCCTCGCTCGTGGCGACCCAGGTGCGGAAGGGGCTCTTCTGGCCGGCGTTCTGCTCCACGGCGATGCCGCGCAGATCGAAGGCGCTGAGGCCCAAGATGTCCACGGGAAGGGTATCGGCCCGCCGCCCGTCGGCCTCCAGCACGTGGATGCGCGGCTGCCGCCCGTCGGCGATGTAGACGCGCCCGTCAGGGCCGACGTCCAGGCCCGCCAGCAGGCCGCCGCCAGGTGCGGCGGCGACCACGGGCCAGGCCGCCAGGCGCTGCCCGCCCGGGCCCAGGCGCAGCAGCTCGCCGCTGCCGGCCGACGCCACCCACAGGCTGCCGTCGGCGGCCAGGCCCATGCCGGCCGGCTCGTCGACACCCGCCCAGACATCCAAGGACCGTCCGTCCAGGTCGAAGACCTTGATCGCGTCCTGGCCCGGGTCGGCGACGAAGAGCCGCTCGCCGGCGCCGTCGGCGGCCAGGTAGGTGGGGGCGGCCAGGTCGTCGGCCTGACCCTGGCGGCTGACGAGCGCCCGCGCCGTGCCGTCGGCCTGCAAGGCGATCAGCCGCCCGCTGGCCTGGTCCACCAGGAAGGCGCGACCATCGGGTAGCACCGCGATGCCGGTGGTCCAGCGCCAGGCGTCGGCGGCCAGGGGATCGGGGCGGCCGGACCAGGTGGCGCTCAAGCGGTAGGCGCCGGCGGTCTGCCGGCGCGCGGCATCCACCGATGCCGCGGGATGGCCGCCGAGCAGCAGCAGGGGCAGCAGGATGAGGGAGGCCAAGGACGGGACAAAGGCGCGCATGGCGGAAGACCTCATGGGTGCAAGAGCAGGCCGGGCATCGACGTCGTCATTCTGCCACGTAAGTTCGTGGATGGGCGGCTTCAGGGATCGATGGCCCGGTAGGCCAGGGTGGTCCAGTCGCCCGCCAGCCAGAGCGCCGGTCGCCCCGCGGGGTCCGGAGCCTCGGCCAGGGCATGGGGCAGGACATTGAGGCGAGTGGCGGATCCGGCGTCCCAGCGGCCGGCCACGGGGTCGGCGGCGCCCGGGCGGGAGCGGGCCCCCCCCCAGTAGGGCGGCTGGTCGGTGCAGCCCACGCCCCGGGCGCCGCCGTTGCCGAACCAGCCATCGCGACCGCAACGGCTGACGATCCACACCGAGCCGCCGGCCTCGTCGCGCAGCAGCGAGCGGATCACCTGCCCGGTCTGGAGGGGGGCCGCCTCCTGGGCATAGCGCCAGGCCCAGCGGCTGCCGTCCAGCGGGCTCAGACGCAGGAGATCCCGCCCCGTGACCGCCCAGGCCGCGCCCGCGCCGTCCGCGGCCACCGCCCGGAGGTCCAGCGTGCGCCAGGTCTCGAGCTGGCAGACGCGCCGCGGTGCCTGGGTCAGGCTGCGGCAATCGCAGGCCCACGGCGCGGCCGGCGCCGGCGGATCGCAGCCGGGCGTCGACCAGAGCACGCGGCCCGGGCCTACCGCCCAGACCTCGCCGCCCGGGCCGGCCGCCAGATCGCGCAAAGGGCCGCCCTCCGCCAGGAGCGACCAGCGGCCGCCTTCCGGCTGTCGATGCCA
>JBGAUA010000295.1:0-2283 GCA_044228875.1 Anaerolineae bacterium | reverse complement strand
CCTGCGCAGCCACCTGGACCCGGTGGCTGCGCAGCTGCGCCTGGTGGAGGGGGACATGGAGGTGCTGCCGGGCATCCGGGTGTGGCCCATGGTGGGCCACACCTTCGGCCAACAGGCGGTGCGCTTCGCGGACGAGGCCGGCACGGTCTGCTTCCCGGGCGACGTCATGCCCACGGTGAAGCACGCGGGTGCGGCCTACAACATGGCCTACGACATCCTGCCCTACACCAACATCCAGTCCAAGGCGGAGCTCCTGGGCCGTGCGGTCCAGGAGGGCTGGCGCCTGGTCATCGACCACGAGCCGCTCTGGCCGGTGGTGAGCGTGGCGCCGGCGGACAAGCCGGGGCAGTGGCGGCTGGAAGGGGTGGGGGCGGGCACGGAGTGACGACCGGTTGACTGCCGGCGAGACCCGCCGATCAGTCCAAACGCCCCACGATGCGCAGGCCCCCAGCATCACGCGTGTCGATGATGACCAGGCTGCCGCTTCCGCCGTTCCCATCGACCAGGTAGACCAGCCCATCCGCTGCGGCCATCGTATGCCATCCGGTGCCCTGCCCTGCGTCGCGTTCGGGTGACAGGTCCACGCTGTCGCTGATGATCAGGCGCGAGGCTTGGTCTTCGACCTCAGGGAGGGCAAGGGCTCCGGTCCAGCGCTGCAACGACGGTCGCAAACAGTCGAAACCACGGCGCAAGTACCAGGACCCGGCAGCGGCGATCAGGGCATCGATGCTGCATGCCTCACTATCGTCCAACTCCGCGACAATGGGTTCGCCCTTTGGCTCGCCTCTGCCGGAAATCCACAAGGCCCCGCCGCTGCGACTGCCGACCACCGCTGTCCCCTGTTGCAGGGTCACGTAGATGGGGACTCCCGACAGGGCTTCCGCGGGGAGGCTCCCCCAGTCCTCCAGGTCTTGGGGGAGTTGAGGGGCTGCCAGGTCCAGCCGCGAGATGGCCAGGTGCCCCTCGACGCCATCCGTCTCGTCCACCGGCGATAAGCTGGCGACGACGGCCTTTCCCCCTTCGGCTGCAAGTGCGATGGGAAGGTGATCGGGCATGGGGTGGCATATCCTCCTGACCAACCCACCTTCCTCCGTCACTGCAAAGACCGCCAAGCCTGTCTCACTGCCGGCGCAGGTGGCCTGACGCTTGAAGACGGGCAGCAGGATGGCGGCGGGCCCTGCCGCGGCGATGGAGAAGGCGCATTCGGCCAGGGGCAGGCGCTGCACGATGCGTGGCAGGTCCGGCCGGCTGACATCGACTGTCAGCAAGAAGCTGCCATTTCCAAGCTGGGCGCAAGCGCCGAGGTCACCGCCGAGAACGATCACACTCGTGCCCAGCCAGAGCAGGTCCCGCGCTTGGGTCGCGTCCGGCCAGCCCAGCGCCACCTTACCGGCCACCGAAGGCTGGCTGGGGTCCTCGGCATTGACCACGATGAGCTCCTGGTCCGAGACGAGGTAAGCCAAGCGCCCGCCGGCCGCTACGGCCTGGATGGCATCGGGCAGCTGTTCGAAGGTGGGCGGGAGAGGCTTGCGGCTGTCGAGATGGTAAAGGAAGGGCAGAAGCAGCGAGCCCGAGGGTGAAACGACGGGAGCCGCGCTCCCGGAAGGGGCGGTGGGCGATGGGGCAGGGGGCGTAGGCGTGATCTCCTGCCCGGGCCTATGAATCGTCGAGAGGTCGACCTGCCCGTCCGCCGTCTGGCCTGATGGGCCGGCGGTCGCGAGGGTGAGCAGCGTGGCGACGGCCCAAGGGCCGACCCCTCGGCAGCGGCCCCGTTGGTTCATCCCTGTCGCCTGCGATGAGCCGGCCATGCAGCAGCCCTCCTATCTTCTCTTCCTGCCCGAGCACGCTGTCCGCGCAAGGATCGCTCAGGTGTCCGAAGCAGTGACGCTATCCGACCCGGCTCTGAAACAACATTGCAGGCCGTTGACAACGGTACGGGCTTCTCGTAGCACCGGTTCAGTGTACTAAGAATGGGATCCGGCCAAGTCCGACAGGAACCGTCGCAAGCACGGGATCGGCATGAAGCAGCCCGATACCATCCACGTGACCCGGAAGCCTGGCGATGAGCCCCCCGTCGGGGAGACCGACTGGCTGCTCGTGGGGGCGATGACCGAAGCGGAGTTGTCGGCGGCGGCGGCTGAGGACCCCGATGCCCTGCTCTTGACCCCTGGTGAGTTGGCGTCCATGCGCCGCGTGTCGCCGGTCAAGTTGCTGCGGCAGCGCCTGGGCCTGACCCAGGTTCAGTTCGCGAAGGCCTACAGCATACCTATCGGAACCTTGCGC
>JBGAUA010000294.1:0-2301 GCA_044228875.1 Anaerolineae bacterium | reverse complement strand
ATCAGCCCTTTCCTGAACCAGGACGAGGGCCAGCACTTTGATCGTAAGTCGATGTCCGAGGGGCCGGAGGGGGCGAAGCGCTCCCGCGGTCGCCGCGGGCTCCGTGATCAGGTAGCGGAGTATGTGGCGGGCTTCGCCAATGCCGAAGGCGGCATCCTGGTGTTGGGGATCGAAGACGACCACACGATCACAGGCCATGATCTGCCCGCGGATGCACTTGCCACCTTGCTGGCCACGCCGCGTGCCCGGCTCTTGCCGACTCAGCCCGATGGCTTTGTCGTTGACGTCAATGGTAAGCAGCTGATCGTCTTCGACGTGCCAGCTTCGGATGTACCGGTGCAGGTGGTTGGCGATGGCTTCCCTTTGCGTATCGGCGACAAGACCCTGCAAGCCAGCGAGACCCAGATCCGCGCCCTCAAGCTTCAAGGGTTGGCCGAGAGTTGGGAAAGCCGCCCGTCCTCCCACACGTTGGACGATCTGGACAGAGGATTGCTATCGCGGGCGCGGAACGGCGCGGGCCTTGCAGCCTGGAGTGATGAGGACTATCTCCTCAAGCGCAAGCTGGCGGACCGCCGTGGCGGGCAGCTCCAGTTGCGGCGTGCCGCCGACTTGCTGTTCTCCCGTTGGGGACCCGACCACCCGAATGCCGGAGTCCGCGTCTTCCGCGTCATCGGCACCGAGCGCAGGACTGGGCCGGAGCACAACGTGGAGGAGCGCCCGCGTATCGAGGGCAATCTGCCGACCGTGATCGAAGAATCCACCGCAGTGGTCGGCGGCCTGCTCAGGCATCCGTCGCGGCTGATGGGTACGCAGTTTCGCCCAGTCCCTGAGTACCCGGAGTTTTCTTGGAGAGAGGCGCTCCTGAACGCTGTCGCCCACCGCGACTACGGCGTTGAAGGTGCGGGTACCGAGATCTGGTTGTTCGAGGATCGGATGGAGGTCATCAGTCCCGGTGGCTTGGTCGGTGACCTGACACTCGACGAAGTGCTTTCGGGTAGGCGCGTCCATCGTAGCCGCAACCCTCGGCTGATGCGCGTCCTGGTGGATCTGGGAGTCGCGAGGGATCAGGGTGAGGGCATTCCGCGAATGTTCGCGGAGATGGAAGACGCCTTCCTGCCGCGTCCGGAGATCGAGGCCAGCCTCCGAGGTATCGCCGTCATCCTACGCAACACGCCCACGCTCACGGCCGCCGACCGGGCCTTCGTCGCTCGCCTGGGCGGCATGGATGTCAACGAACAGGAGTTCCGTACCCTCTTGCATGCCCACCGCCACGGGCGAGTGGAAAACGCCGATCTGCGCGCGTTGGCAGGGTTAGACACGCTCAGTGCCAGCTTGCTGCTGCGACGGTTGCGCGATCGTGCCATGCTGGACCTCCATGCGCATGGCGCCAACAGCTACTACACGTTGGCGTCGGGATTGGCCGGAGAGCAAGTTCGGAGTCAGCTGGTATCCGATCGGGGGGAGCGACTGCCGGATCGGGGGGAGCGACTGCCGGATCGGGGGGAGCGACTGCCGGATCGGGGGGAGTTGTCCGCCGATGTCGTCGCGGCTCTTGACGCGCTGGGGAATCGTCCACGCCAGGCATCGCTGAGGTCGGTCATCGAGATGATCTGTGCCGAGCGCGACTGGACGACGTCCGCGGAACTGGGCCTCTGGCTTCGCATCCAGCCCGCCAAACTGACCGAGCGACACCTCTCCCCGATGGTCCATGCGGGTTTGCTCGAACGACGGTACCCTGCCACCCCTACCCATGCTGAGCAGGCCTATCGCAGTTCCAACAGACCGTTAGCGATTGGCTCGTCCATGAAGGCCAAGGTGTGATGTCAGCTCCACCGGTAATCGCCCGGCGGCTTGATCCGAGCGAGCAGCAGTCCGACCCGCTGCACGGCCTCTTCGAGGCCACGGCAGACGGCAAGCCGGCGTTGCTGGAGTACGAGCCGGACAGCGACCTGCGCGACACGGAGCAGGTGCCGCTCCTGGAGGAGGGAGGCATCGAGGCCTTCATCCGCCGCGAGGTGCTGCCTTACACGCCGGACGCCTGGATCAAGGCGGACGCCACGAAGATCGGTTACGAGATCAGCTTCACCCGCCACTTCTACAAGCCGAAGCCGCTGCGCACCTTGGAAGAGATCAGCGCGGACATCCTGGCCATCGAGCGGGAGGCGGAGGGGTTGTTGGATGGGCTGCTGGTGGGGGCTCGGTTGTGATCCGCCCGGTCTTCGACATCAGCCCTTTCCTGAACCAGGACGAGGGCCAGCACTTTGATCGTAAGTCGATGTCCGAGGGGCCGGAGGGGGCGAA
>JBGAUA010000293.1:0-2320 GCA_044228875.1 Anaerolineae bacterium | reverse complement strand
AGTTCGTCGTGAAGAACGCCGAACTCGATCAGTACCGCGAGGGCAAGTACGACGGTGATTTCGTCATCGTCGAGATTCGCCCCTCCACGTACAACGCCAACGGCCGCATGGTCATCGAGATCCGCGCCCATCTGGGCGGGATGACGCTGTCCAACATCGATGCCCTGAGCCGCGACGACGCCCGCCGGCTGAGTCCGCAGGAAGTCGATCCAATCGACGAGGAAGCGCAGACCGCCACGCCGACGCCGACGACCGCCGCTACACCGTGCGTCTGGCCGACGACGGCAAGGCCACCGTGCGCTTCGGCGACGGCGCCCAAGGCGAGCGCCTGCCCAGCGGCAGCGAGAACGTGCAAGCCACCTACCGCATCGGCACCGGCGCTCCCGGCCTCGTCAAGGCGGGCCAGATCAGCCTGCTCATGGACCGGGTGCTGGGGCTGAAGTCGGTGCTGAACCCCCTGGCCCCTATCGGTGCCGAAGATCCGGAAACCCTGGACAAGGCCCGCGACAACGCGCCGGTCACCGTGCTCACCCTGGAGCGCATCGTCTCCCTCTCCGACTTCGCCGACTTTGCCAGGAGCTTCGCCGGCATCGCCAAGGCCGCCGCCACCTGGCTGTGGGACGGCGAACGGCGCCTCGTCCACCTCACCATCGCCGGCGAGAACGGCACCCTGCTCGATGCGGCTTCGCTGCCCTACCAGAACCTGCTGACTGCCATGGATCGCGCCCGCGACCCCAACCAGCCGGTGCGGGTGGGCAACTACCGGCCGGTGTCGTGCGCCGTCGCTGCCAAGCTCTACGTCAGTCCCGACCAGCTCCTCGACATCGTGCAGGACGCCGCCCGGGCCGCGCTGCTCGACAATTTCGCCTTCGCCGCCCGGAATCTCGCCCAGGGCATCACCTCCAGCGAGGTCATCGCCTTGCTGCAAGGAGTGCCCGGCGTCGTCTGGGTCGATCTCGACCGCCTCGACCGCGCCCCCGGCACCGCCCTCCAGCCCCGCCTGCCCGCCCAGGCCGCCGCCTGGTCCGGCAGCGCCATCCTGGGGGCCGAACTGCTGACGCTAGCGGATACCGACGTCACCCTCACCGCCCAATTCGCCACCTGAGGCCGCCATGGAACCGCGCTACTCCCCCGCCCAGCTCGCCGCCCTCCTCCCCCGCATCCTGCGCCTCCGCGATGCCGAGGCCGGCGGTGCCCTTGAGGCGCTCCTCGCCGTCTTCGCCCGTGAAGCCCAGGCGGTGGACGACGAGATTTCCCGCCTCCACGACAACAGCTTCATCGAGACCTGCGAGCCCTGGGCCGTGCCCTACCTGGCCGACCTTCTGGGCGTCCGCCCTTTGCCCGCCATCGAAGGCCTCAACCTGCGGCCGCGGGTGGCCAACACCCTGGGCTACCGACGGCGCAAGGGCACCGTCGCCATGCTGGAGCAACTGGCGCGGGACACCACCGGCTGGCCGGCGGCGGCGGTGGAATTCTTCTCGCGTCTGGCCACCACCCAGCACCTCAACCACGTGCGGCCCACGCACTTCCGCGCGCCTGACTTGCGCCAACCCAAGCTCGGCGACCTGGCGGGCGGCCCCTTCGACCCGGCCAACCACATCGCCGACGTCCGCGCCATCGTTGGCGGCCGGCCCCGGCCCAACATCCCCAACGTCGGCCTCTTCCTCTGCCGGCTGGCGGCCTACCCGCTGGAACAGGCCACGCCGCGCCCGGCCGGCGCCACCAAGGACGGCCGCTACCGCTTCGACCCCGCCGGCCGCGACCAGCCCATTTTCAACCCGCCGCGGAGCGAATCCGAACTCGCCCACTTGGCGGAAGAAATCAATCTGCCGCTGCCGCTCCGCCGTCGCGCCCTCTACGACGACCTGGAGGCCATCCGCGCCACCCAGGCCGCCGGCACCGCCTACACGCCGCGCTGGTTCGGCGCTGCCGAACGGCCCCTGCGGGTCTTCGTGCGGCCCCAGGCGGCGGACCCCCTGACCGAGATCGACCCGGCCCGCATCGTCATCGCCGATCTCTCCGAGCCGGCGGTGGCTATTCCCGAGGTGTGGCGCCGGCCGCCGGCCCTGCAGTCCTACTCAAAACCGGACGGCAGCAGCGTCGATCTCCCCATCGCCGTCGCCGTGGACCCGGCCCTCGGCCGGCTGGCCTTCCGCGCCGCCGACGATCCGGCCGAAGTGCGGGTGAGCTACGCCTGGGGTTTCCCCGGCGACTGCGGCGCCGGCCCCTACGACCGGCGGGAAGCCATCGACGCACTGTTCGCGGAGCGCCCCGTGACCTGGCAGGCCGGCGTCGCCGCCTCGACGGAGATCGCGCCGGT
>JBGAUA010000292.1:0-2362 GCA_044228875.1 Anaerolineae bacterium | reverse complement strand
CCATCGCGCCGGTCGCGCTCAGCCAGCCGATGGTGCCGCAGTAGACGCCGCGGGCCACCGGCTCGAGCTCCGCGAGTATCTCCATGGCGCGGACCTTCGGGGCGCCGGTGATGGAGCCGCCGGGGAACGCGGCACGGAGCAGGTCGGCGGCGGTGCGGCCGTCCTCGAGCCGCCCCGTGACGATGGACTCGAGGTGGTGGACGGTTGGGTGGCTTTCCAGTGCGCAGAGCGCGGGGACCTCCACCGAGCCCGGTCTGCACACTTTGGAGAGATCATTCCGGAGGAGGTCCACGATCATCACGTTTTCGGCGCGGTCCTTCTCGCTCGCCAGCAGTTCCTCGGCGAGCTGGCGATCCTCCGCCGGAGTCGCTCCCCGGCGCCGCGTGCCCTTGATGGGCCGCGTCTCGACCCGGCCACCGGGCTCCACGCTCAGGAATCGCTCCGGCGAGGCGCTCGCCACCGCGAAGCCGTTTCCCTGGAAGTAGGCGGCAAACGGCGCGGGGTTCACGGCGCTGAGCCGCCGGTAGAACTCGAACGGCTCCCCCGGCCACGGCACCTCGAACCGTTGCGACAGGTTGGCCTGGAAGATGTCGCCCGCCAGGATGGCGTCGATGACCTGCCGCACGGCGCGTTGGTAGCCCTCCGGGCTGAAGTTGGCGTGGATGGCGAGGGGGGCGGCATCCCCGTCCCCATCCTGGCCACCGTCTGCGTCCTGGCCTATCGCGACGTCCCGCAGCAGCGCCTCCCAGTCGTCCATGCGCTGTCGGGCCCGCTCCGTCCGCTCCCGAATGCCTTCCAGGGGCCGGCCTCCGGCAACCAGCCAGCAGCGCTGCTGCTCCAGGTCGAAGGACAACACGGTGTCGTAGAGGCCCAGGGCCAGATCGTCGAAGCGACGGCGGGCGTCGCGGGGGCTCGGCAGACGCTCCAGGAGCTGGCCCAGGTCATAGCCCAACCAACCGGCCGCGCCGCCCTGGAAGGGCGGCAGATCGGGCAGGGTGGGCTGCCGCCAGGAGCTGAGGATGCCCTCCAGGGCGTCGAACGGGTCGCCGCCCGCCACCGGTCGGCCGTCGCGCCACAGCCGCCGCCCACGGGCGCGCAGGCTGCCGAAGGGGTCGACGGCGATGCTGCTGAAACGGCCGACGCCCGGCTGCTCCAAAGCGCTGTCCAGGAAGACGGCGCCCTGTGGGAAGGCGGCACGCAGGCGGGCGAAGCTGGCCGCCGGATCCCGCCAGGGAAGCTCGCGCACGAGGGGGAGGGTCATGGGCTCATGATACATGCGCGCGATCGGAGGGCCTCCGCGCCGCGATGGCGGTTCGGACAGAAGCTTGACGAGTGCATATCGAAGTGATATCATCCTGCCATCGTATCCGGAAGCAGGCCCCGAGCCTTGAACCGTGTGGAGGTGTCCGATGATGAGAGAACAGCTGCGCCGATCGCCCAAGGGCATTCCGTTGCTGGTGCTGTTCCCGCTGGCGATGGTGGCGGACGTCGTATGGCTCGTCGCGGCCATCCGTGCGGAGCAGCCGCTGGCCGTCATCAGCGCCCTCGTGCTCCTCGTGTTGCTGGGGGTGATGCTGGGCGGCTTCTTCCGCGTGGCGCCCAACGAGGCGCAGGTGCTGCAGCTCTTCGGCCGCTACGTTGGCTCGGTGCGCGAGCCGGGGCTGCATTGGGACAACCCGTTCTACTCCAAGGCCAAGATCTCCACCCGCATCCGCAACTTCGAGACGGCCAAGCTGAAGGTCAACGACAACCACGGCAACCCGATCGAGATCGGCACGGTGGTGGTCTGGCGGGTCATCGACTCGGCCGAGGCCAGCTTCGAGGTGGATGACTACAAGCATTTCGTCGCCGTGCAGAGCGAGGCGGCCCTGCGCAACCTGGCCACGGGTTATCCCTATGACGCCCACGTGGTCGGCGAGATGTCGCTCTCGGGCAACACGGCCGACATCTCGGAGCGGCTGCGCGGCGAGATCCAGGACCGCCTGGGCAAGGCGGGCGTGGAGGTGATCGAGGCGCGCATCAGCCACCTGGCCTACGCCCAGGAGATCGCGGCGGCGATGCTGCAGCGGCAGCAGGCCAGCGCCATCGTGGCGGCCAGGCAGAAGATCGTGGAGGGTGCCGTGGGCATGGTGGAGATGGCCCTCGACATGCTGGCAGAGAAGCAGGTGGTCGAGCTGGATACGGAGCGGCGCGCGGCCATGGTCAGCAACCTGCTGGTGGTGCTGTGCAGCGACCGCCACACGCAGCCGGTGATCAACACGGGGACCTTGCACAACTGAGGGAGCCCGGCGCAAGACGAGACGATCTACTGGGAGCACCTGGTGGCTGAACGCAAAGCCTTTCCTCTGCGGGTCGACGCCCG
>JBGAUA010000291.1:0-2407 GCA_044228875.1 Anaerolineae bacterium | reverse complement strand
CTCCACCCTGGTGCTGATCATCGAGGAGGCCGCCCGGCGAGCGCGGAAATACGGCGGCTCCCTCATCACGGCCACCCACATGGTGGAGGACTACCACGCCAGCGAGGCCCTGCACACGGCCTTCGCCCTGTCCGACTACATCATCGTCCTGCGGCAACGCCGGGAATCCATCGAGAAGCTGGCCCAGGAAGGCAAGCTGCACATGGACGAAGGGCGCAAGCGCCTGCTGTCCTCGCTGCGCATGGAGAAGGGTGCCTACGCCGAGGCCTACCTCTACAGCACCATGGGCGAGGGCATCGTGCGCCTGATCATCGATCCGTTCAGCCTGCTGATGTTCTCCAACCGCCATGAGGACAACGCGCCCATCGACGAGCTGCGCGCCCAGGGCCATTCCCTCGACGAAGCCATCGAGATCCTGCTGGAGCGTCGGGGCGGGAGGGCGGCATGAGCCTGCGCGACTGGATGCTGGTCCTGCTGGCCAACTCGGTCCTGCTGCTAGGTGGCATCGTGCTCTACGACGCCCTGCGGGATTCGGGCAAGCCGGCCCTGGGCGTGGTCGACCTGGCCACGGTCTACCGGGAGAAGGAAGAGTCCTTCGCCAAGATCATCGGCAACGACAAGGCGACCGAGGAAGAGCGCAACAAGGCGGTGGCGGCGGCCCAGGACTTCGCCAAGGCGTTGCCGGCCGCGCTGGCGGGCCTGTCGCAAGAGTGTGGCTGCGTGGTCCTGATGGGCAACGCGGTGGCCTCTAAGACGGCCCAGGTGCAAGACCTGACGCCGCTGCTGCGCGCCAGGCTCGGGCTGTGACGTGGGGCCTCGATGACGGCGTCTCCACAATTTCCTCAATCAATACCTGCTCCACGCGGGCGCTTTGCTTGTTGGCGGCGCCGTGCCGGCGGGGAGTTGATGGAACTGCTGCGTCTCCCGCTGCGGTACTGGAAGGCCACGCTGCTGTTCCTTCCGGTGGCCATCTGGCTGGCCCTGCATTACCGGGTGAACCTGAGCCCATCCATGCCCTGGACCCTGGCCAGGGTGGAGTACGGTCGGCTGCCGCACCTGGGTGAGCTCGTGCTCTACGAGTATCGGGGCACTATGCAGGGGCTGCCGTCCCACACCTTCTTCAAGGAAGTCGCCGGTATTCCCGGCGACGTCATCAGCCTGGAGGGGCGGGCCGTATGGATCGGGGCCTGTTACATGGGCCTGGCTATGACCGCCACCCGCAAGGGCGAGCGCCTGAGGCCGATTGCACCAGGCGTGATCCCAGCGGGTTATTTTTACGCCAAGGGCGAGCATCCGGCGTCGTTCGATTCCCGCTACCGGGAAAGCGGTCTGGTGCCGTTCGACGCGGTGATCGGCGTCAATGGCGAACGGCGAATGGAAGCGCCTGGAGGTCGAGGCAAGGGAACGCGGCAAGCGCTACTTCGAGCGCCCGCCCGCCGTCACGGGCCTGCGTACGGCGACGAAGGGTAGGGTGCGGCGGTTCGACCCCAGCATCACGCTCTCCGAGGATATCCACGATGCCAACGGCCGTCTGCTCTTCGCGTCCGGCACCACAGTGAATCCGGCCGACATCGCGCCGTTCCCCGGCGCGCTGTTGTACCTGTCCGGTGACGACAAGCGCCAGGTGGCCTTGGCCGAGAAGCTCGTCAAACAGCAGGGCGATGCCCTGAAGGTGATCCTGGTCGATGGTTCGCCGGCCGATCTGATGCGCAAGTGGGCGCGGCCGGTCTACTTCGACCAGGCCGGCGCCGGGGTGCACCGCTTCGGCCTCGACACCGTGCCGGCGCTCATCACCCAGAAGAACCCAAGCGACCGCTTCCTGACCATCGAGGAGATCAAGCCATGATCCGGGCCGCACTCGCTTTGGTCGCCGGCTTGCTCATGTCGCCCAGCACGCTCCTGGCGGGTTCGTGCCAGGGGGCGTTTCCCAACCCGGTGACCGACATCTGCTGGCGCTGCATCCTGCCCCTGTCGATCGGCAGCGCCCGCATCGCCAACCTCGGCGGTCAGACCGATATCGACAACCCGGGCAACCCGATCTGCACCTGTGGCAGTGCCCCGCCTCATATCGGCGTCACCCTGGGATTTTGGGAGCCGGCCTTGCTGGCGGAGGTGCCGCGTCAGCCGTACTGCTTCCCCATCCTGGGCGGCTTGCAGATGAACACCGGCGGCTATCAGCCGACCCAGCACGCCCGTTCGTCCCAGACGCCGGCCAAGCCGACCTCGACGGCGTTCTACCACGCCCACCACTACACCTTCCCGATCCTCTATGCCCTGGGCGTACTCCAGGATCACCCCTGCCTGGTGCAGAACAGCATCGATATTGGTTTCATGACCGAGTTCGACCCAACTTGGAACGATCCGGCCCTGTCCAGCTGGGTCAATCCCGAGGCCTTCCTGTTCGCCA
>JBGAUA010000290.1:0-2448 GCA_044228875.1 Anaerolineae bacterium | reverse complement strand
TCTGCTTCCGACGATCGCGCCACCGCCTTCATCGACCGCTGGTCGAGGTCCGCGGCGTCCGAGCGGGCCAACTATGGCGGCTTCACCTACGAGCTCTGCGATCTGCTGGGCGTGCCCCGGCCAGACCCGGCCGGGCAGGTTGCGGCGGATGACGCCTACGTGTTGGAGAAGGCGGTCAAGATCCCGGTCGCCGAGGGCCTGGCGTCGGACGGGCGCATCGATGTGTACAAGCGTGGCTGCTTCGTGCTGGAGGCGAAGCAGGGCGGTGACGCCCTGGCATCCGGGGCCGGCGCCGCGGCGCTGGCCGACGAGACCCGCCAGAAGCTGAAGGGCCGACGCAAGGGCACGGCTACCCGCGGCACCTCCGCCTGGGACCAGGCGATGATCAAGGCCCGCAACCAGGCCGAGCAGTACGCCCGGGCCTTGCCAGCCGGCGAGCCGCGGCCGCCCTTCCTGCTGGTCGTCGATGTGGGCTATTCCATCGAGCTCTTCGCCGAGTTCACGCAGACGGGCGGGCTCTACGTGGCCTACCCGGACGCGCGGTCCCATCGGATCATGATGCCCGACCTCGGCCGGCCGGAGGTTCGCGATCTGCTGCGCCAGGTGTGGACGGATCCGCTGGCGCTGGACCCGTCGCGACGCAGCGCGCGCGCCACCACGGAGCTGGCCGCCCGCCTGGCGGACCTGGCCCGGTCCTTCGAGCGCGCGAAGCATTCGCCCGAGGACGTGGGCCTGTTCCTGATGCGCTGCCTGTTCACCTTCTTCGCCGAGGATGCGGGCCTGCTGCCAACGGATGGCGCGCAGGGGCTGCTGCAGCGGCTGAAGGATCCGGCGCATTTCGCCCCCAGCATCACGGACCTGTGGCGAGCGATGAAGGGCGGCGGCTTCTCGATTGCCCTGGGCGCGGACATCAAGCGCTTCAACGGCCACCTCTTCGAGGATGCCGAGGCCCTGCCGGTGACGGCGGATCAGCTGGCCCTCCTGGCCGAGGCCAGCAAGGCGGACTGGCAGCACGTGGAGCCGGCCATCTTCGGCACCCTGCTGGAGCGGGCCCTGGACCCGGTGGAGCGCCACAAGCTGGGTGCCCATTACACGCCCCGCGCCTACGTGGAGCGGCTGGTGCAGCCGACGATCATCGAGCCCTTGACGGAGCGCTGGAAGGCGACGCAGGCGGCGGCGATCCAGCTGCACGATGGTGGTCAAGACGACGAGGCACGATCGACACTGGTCGGCTTCCACCGGGAGCTCTGCGGCCTGCGGGTGCTGGACCCGGCCTGCGGCAGCGGCAACTTCCTGTACGTGACCTTGGAGCATCTGAAGCGCCTGGAGGGCGAGGTGCTGCAATCGCTGGCGCAGCTGGGCGCGGGTGGCCACCAGGCGGGCTTCCTGGGCCAGGCGGGCGAGGTGGAACGGCTGGAGGTGCGCCCGGAGCAGATGCTGGGCCTGGAGGTGAACCCGCGGGCGGCGGCGATCGCGGAGCTGGTGCTGTGGATCGGCTACCTGCAATGGCATCGGCGGACGACGGGTTCGGCGGAGATCCAGGAACCGATCCTGGGCCGCAGCCGCAGCATCCACCACCTGGACGCGGTGCTGCTGGCGGACGGTTCGGAGCCGCTGCTGGACGACGCGGGCCGGCCGCGCTCGCGTTGGGATGGCAGGACGATGAAGCTGCATCCGGTCACGGGCGAATGGGTGCCGGACGAGGCGGCGCAGGTGCCCATCCTGCGCTACTTGAGCCCGCGCCCCACCACCTGGCCGGAGGCCGACTACATCGTGGGCAACCCGCCCTTCATCGGCGCCTCCCGCATGCGCGACGCCCTGGGCGACGGCTACGCCGAGGCTCTGCGCGCCACCTACCCAAACGTGCCGGACTCGGCGGATTTCGTGACCTACTGGTGGCACAAGGCGGCGGAGCTGGCGCGATCGGGGGCCATCCGCCGCTTCGGCTTCATCACCACCAACAGCCTGCGCCAGACCTTCAACCGCCGCGTGATCCAACAGCAGCTGGACGCCAGCCCGCCCCTCTCGCTGCGCTTCGCCATCCCCGACCACCCCTGGGTGGACAGCGCCGACGGCGCGGCGGTACGCATCGCCATGACGGTGGCCGAGCGGGGCACGGGGGCGGGGCTGCTGCGGGAGGTGACGAGCGAGACGCCTGGGGACCACGGTGAAGTGGCGGTGACGCTGAGCGCGAGGCGCGGGCGGATCCACGCGGACCTGACGGTGGGGGCGGCGGTGACGGAGGCGGTGAAACTCAAGGCCAATGCTGATATCAGCAATCCGGGGGTCAAGCTGCACGGTGCCGGGTTCATTGTCACGCGAACTGAAGCCGAGGAACTAGGGCTTGGATCGGAAGTCGGACTGGAGCACCACATTCGAGAGTATCGGAACGGGAAGGACATCAACCAGTCCCCGCGAGGGGTCATGGTGATCGATCTGTTTGGACTG
>JBGAUA010000028.1:3720-28325 GCA_044228875.1 Anaerolineae bacterium | reverse complement strand
GGGCGGCCTCAGCGACATCGACACCGTCATCCGGGCCATTGCCCCGGAATGGCCGGTCGCGCAGATGGCCCCGGTCGACCGCAACCTCCTGCGTATCGCGCTTTGGGAAATCGGCAGCCGGGCCGTACCGATGCGGGTGGCGATCAACGAGGCGGTCGAATTGGCCAGGCGCTACAGCGGGGAGAGCGCCCGCCGCATGGTCAACGGAGCCTTGGGCAGCTTCGCCAAGCATCCGGACAGCTTGAAGCTGGAGGCCTACCGCGTCAGCGGCGCCTTGGAAGAGGACGAGCTCCCGAACCATGAACCTGACGCGCGTGGATGAGGCCCTGGCAGCACGCCTGGTCATGCTCCGGGAGCGCATCGCCGCTGCCTGCGCGCGCTCCGGACGCTCACCCGACGGCGTCGCCATCGTGGCGGTGACCAAGGGCGTCGATCCGGCGCGCGTTCTAGCCGCCTGCGCGTCTGGCCTCGACGATCTGGGAGAGAATCGGCTTCAAGACGCCGCCGAGCGCATGGCCGTCGTGCGGGCTGCCGGGCTGAGCCCGCGATGGCATTTCATCGGCCACCTCCAGGGCAACAAGGCAGCCCGCGTGGCGGCGACGTTCGATACGGTCGACGCCGTGGACAGCCTGGCCCTGGCCCGGCGACTCAGCGAAGCGGCGGAGCGGCAGAGCCGCCGACTGCCGGTGCTCCTCCAGGTCAACGCGGCAGCGGATCCGGCCAAGCACGGCTGGGCTCTGCCGGACGTGGAAGGCGCCGCCGCGGCCATGGCCGCGCTGCCCGGGCTGGCGATCGAAGGCCTGATGACCATCGTCGCGGACACGCGCGACGAGCGCCAGTTGCGGACCGCCTTCGGGCACATGCCTGGCCTGAGGGACCGGCTGCGCCACGCGCTGCCGCAGCTGGGCTGGGATCGGTTGTCCATGGGCATGAGCGAAGATTTCGAGTTGGCCGTCGAGATGGGCGCCACGGAGCTGCGGCTGGGGCGCGCCTTGTTCGGTGGCCTCTGACCTGGAGCAGGGAGAGATCTGACCGATGGATGTCCTGATTCGTGCGATGGTCATGGGGCTGCGCTTCCTGCAGCTCGCTGTTCTGGTCCGTGTCCTGCTGTCATGGGTGGACAGCTCTCCCTACCCCGACTCGCGGTGGAAGGAGATCCTGTTCGCGGTAACCGATCCCGTCCTCAATCCCCTGCGCCGCATCATTCCACCAGTGGGCGGCATGATCGACCTCACGCCGATGGCGGCCATCATCCTGCTGCAGGTGCTGGAAGGACTGGTCGCGTCCTTCGGCGAAGGCGGCTACGCGCCACCCTTCTGATCGGCCTGCGCCTTATCTGGTTTCCGGCGCCGGCGCGCGCAGGACATAGCCCACGCTGCGCACGGTGAAGATGAGCCGCGGCTGGCCGCCCATCTCGATCTTCTCGCGCAGCCAATGCACATGCACCTCAAGGGTGCGCGTGTCGGCGATGTAGTCGGTCTGCCAGACCTGCTTCATGATGAACTGCCTTGTGAGCACCTGGCCCTCGTGGCGCAGCAGCGTCTCCAGCAACTGGCATTCCTTCGGCGTCAGATGGTGGCGCCGGCCCGCAGCGCTCAGGGTGCGCTCGTCGGGGCCGAGTCGAATATGACCGCAGGTCAACGCGGAGTCGTTGGGGTCGGACATCGCTTGCTCGTGGGTATCGGCAGCGCATTCTGCCGGTGCTGCACCGGTCGCTATTGTAGGGTGAGCGTCGGCGCCCGGCAAGAGGACGGTGCCGGACGCCGATGGCCGCACGCCAGCCGAGCCAGCGGAGCGCCCGATTCCGCGGCCCCGGCAGGCTTCTGCCGTCCGGTCGACGAGATGACGCCGTCGCGGACGACTTGTGATGCCTTCCCAAGACCATAGTGATGCCTTCATCGGCAGCAGATGATGCCGTCAATCCGCTCAACCGATGCCGTCTTGCGGTCCGGATGATGCCGTGAAGGCGTCGGCTCGTCGCCATCGACGCGCGCGCCGGCAGGTTGGTCGCAAGACGGCGCGCAGGTCGACGGGCAAGCAAAAGGCCCGGCGACGGGCCGGGCCTTTCGAGGAGGCGTATAAGCGCGATCCCCCGGATAGGATCCGCGGTTAGGGACAGCCGGTCAGACGTCCCGCGATATCGGTATAGACCGCAGCCAGGTCCGCCGCATCGGCCGCAGGCACGAAGTGGTTGGGCTCGGTGGCCAGTTCGCGGAGGAGATCGGCGTCCACGTCCTGGCTGAGGCCGACCGTGTACACCTCCACGCCGCCCTCGCGCGCCCGCCGGCCCGCGGCGCGGGCCTCGTCCAAGGCCACGTCCTGCCGACCGTCCGAAAGGAGGACGACCACCGGCTGTGCCTCGCCGGGGCGGCCACCAGCAGCCAACAGGTCTAGGGCTGCGCCCAGGCCCCGATCGATGCGCGTGCCCAGGCCCGTGGTCACCGTGTCGATGGCGGCCTCCAGGAGGGCGGCGTCGCTCGTCAGGCCTTGAACCACGGTGGCGGTGTCGGCGAAGGTCACCAACGCCGCCTGGTCCGCGTTGGGCTGAAGCCGCGCCGCGCCGAGGAAGCCGCGAACCGCTGCCAAGGCAGCCTGCAGCTTGGCCCCTTCCATGCTGCTGGAGGCATCCAGTACCAGGACGATGTCCAGTGCCTGATGCTTGGGCCAGCAGATGCCCCGGCCCAGGAAGGGCAGGTAGACCGTTCCGGGGACGGATGTGGGCGTTGCCGTCGGAGGCGGCGTCGCGCTAGGCCCGGGGACCGTGTTCGTGGGCACGGGCGTCGGGCCGATGACCTCAACCTCGGGCACCGGGAAGCTGATGCGCCGCAGCACCCCCCAGCCATCGGTCAGGTCGGCATGGGCCTGCACGTTGGTCGGCCAGCGGCCGGCCTGGGTTGGCTTCACCTGGAAGCTCAGTTGCAGGCTCTCTTCAAGACTCAAGCTGGCACGAAGCCAGTTGAGGCGAGGCGCCGTCCAGCTGCCGCCGCCCTCCTGACCGGCGACCAAGGCCATGTTGGCCGGCAGCTCGTCGACCACCGTCAGCCCCGTGGCCAGCGCTGCCGGAGGATGGTAGGCCACGATGCGGCGGTGGGCGTCCTCGAAGCTGTTGACCACGTCCTCGTCGGAGGAGGCGAGGTTGGCGGCCGGCTGACTCTGCATGGCCACGATGCGGATGCCCCGGCCGCGGATCTCGGTCGCGACGTCGTCGGCCAGGGGGAATCCGGTGCAGTCCACGGGACGACGCTGGTTGTTGGGATCGCAGTAGGCGGCGTTGAGCAGCACCATCACCTGCCGTCGTGAGGCCGGTGTCTCGAAGAGCCCGCCGGCCTCCTCCATGGCGTCGCGCAAGCGCGGCTTCACGTCCGCGTTGGGGGGATCTTGCCGGGTGATGTTGCGCACCGCATCGGTATAGACCGCCAGGTCCGAGGTAAGCGGCAGCTCCACCTTGTGGGTCTGGTAGTAGCTGACGATGCCCACGCGATGCTTGTTGAACTTGATGCGTCGGGCCAGGCCGAGCATGCTGTTGATGACGGCGCCGCTCCTGTCGCGGCCCTGCTGCAGGTTCAACAGGTAGGGTACGACGAAGACGATGTCGGTGGGCTCCTCGTCGATGCCGCATTTCCCGGCCAGCTCCAGGTTGATGGTCACCACCTCCCCGAGCTGGATCTGGGAGGGCGCCGCGGTCTTGAGAGCCAGGAAGCTGCAGGCGCCATCGTCCGGCACGGGCAGGACCGCAGGGTCGTCGGTGGCTTCGAAGACCGAGATCAGCGACGCCTGGGCGTCGGCGACGTAGACCCTGCCGCTGCCGTCGATCACCAGGTCGGCGATGGCGGTGGGATCGGAGAAATCCACGGCGCGACCGTCGAGGCGGGCGGTGACGGCACCTACGTCGTCGTAGCGCTCGATGCTGCCATATTCGCGCAGGGTAAACACCGATCCTGCGGCGCCATCCGGGCCTCCGGCCACGGATCGCGAATCGCCGGCCACCTGCACCTCGCGCAGAAGCTCACCGGTACCAGCGTAGACCAGCACCTTGTCCGCCAGGTCGTCGAGCACATAGAAGCGGCCGTCAGGCCCGACGGCCAGATCCACATAGGGATTGGTCTGGCCGTCATCCGGAAGGTCCCAGACCGGGTCCAACTGGGCACCCGCGGCGCTGTAGCGGTAGATCACCATGTTGATGCTGCGCTGCGCGTCCACATTGTCGGAGCGCATGACCAGGAGCTCGCCGGTGGCGGCATTGTAGGCCATGCTGAAGACATTGCGCTGCATGCGCCCGCCGGAGGCCAAGGCCTTGGTCCACACGGGCTCGATGATGCTCTGCTCTCCCTGCTGGGTGCGCACCCTGGCCGGCTTGAAACGGCCCACACCGCTCTCTGCCGTCACCGTGTCGCCGGAGCGGCGGGTCTTGGTGTATTGGGCGTAGATCTCGCCGTCCACCTCAGCCCCGACGGCCAGACCGACGCGGGTGACCTCCGCCTCGGTGCCCTGGTCGGAGCCCGACGTGTCGCGCGTCGTGGCGGCGACAAGGACGCCGTCGGTGCCGTAGAAGCGTAGGAAAGGAGAGTTGTCGCGGACGAAGACGCGGTCCGGACCAGGCATGGTCAGGCTGCCCGGATTGAGCAGGCGGCCCTCGACGGTGGCGTTGTCCGCAGCGGTCCACACGGTGCGCGTCGCCCTAAGGGCTTCGTCGTTGTAGCGCGCGATGACGGTGGAGGTCTCGAGATCGGTCTTCTTCTCGCCGCAGGCGCCGGCGTTGGGGTCCACGGTAGCGAGGGCGAAGTACTGCGCACCGCCGGGACGGAGGCGCGGCAGCCGCACGGTGGCGCGGCAGATGGTGCCCTTGTTGGCGGACGTGGCGATAGCGGCAGCCACCTCCTTGCCTTCCACCAGGCAGGCCTGCTCGCCCTGGCCGACGAAGACGCGGTCGCCACCGAGGGCATTGACCCGGGGGGCGCGGCAGGTCATGTCGGCCTTGTTGTAGCGAGATTCGGTGAGGTTGTAGACCGTGCGCAACGCGCCGGCCGGGGCACCGCCGGCCAGAGCGGCGTCGTCGGCCAGATCCCACAGTTGCACACGCAGGCCGCCAAGATCGGCCACGGCCAGCGTTCGGCCATCCTCGGTCACGTCGACGTCGCTGAAGCTGGCAAATTGCCCGTCATCCGTGCCCCGAGTCCCGAAGCGCGCGCGCTCGGCACCGGTGGCCGCGTCCAGCACGCGCACGGCCGATGCCTCGCGGTCCAGAACGTAGACCCGTCCACCATGGGCGGCCAGGCTCTGGGCCGGGTGGCCTGGCCAATGGGCAAGGTATCCGCCATCCATGTCGTAGACCACCAGGCGGTCCACGGCGGAATCGAGGACGAAGACGCGGTCTGCCGCTCCGCCGGCCGTGGCCGAACCCACGGCGATGGCCCCCACCTGGCCCAACTGCGCCGGGAAGCCGCCCGCGGTGCCGAACGGGGTGGTGAAGGTGCCCGTCGGCAGGAGCCGATGCACGCCGCCAATGCCCCGATCGGCTACCAGCACGGTTCCATCGGGCGCCACATCCAGGTCCACGGGCGCCTGGAAGAGCCCGGCGGAGGCTGCTTCGCGCTCCGGCCACTGATCGGTCATGCGGTAGGCGATCAGTGGCGCGGGAGACTGGGCGGACACGCGCGCCGGCACGGTCTGATCGGGCGCGATTGTGGCCAGGATCGGCAGAAGGGCGAGGGCGACGATCCACGGCAGGCGGCGGACAGCAGGCTGAGGCCGGTGGTAGGGCATGGCAGGGTGATCCTTTCAAGTCGGCGACGGGAGGCAACACCACATCAGGGACGGCTCTGGGCGACCGCCTGTGAAACCATAGAACGCCGCGGAAGACGCACGGGTTACCGTTGGCGCGGAACCACGCCGATCCAGCGGTGCCGCTCAGGGCGATCACTGACTTGAACCACGTGGTCAGATTGAACAGGATCGAGCCATGACCACCATCAACCGCTACAAGGCAAGGGCCCACGTGTCCAGACCGATCGAGCGCGTCCTGATGTCCGGCGGATGGCGCTCGACCTGCCGCCGACGCGCTACGGCGCGTCGCGCGGCCGGGCCACCAAGGCCGTGTTTGTTGCTGGCGCGCACCTTCCTGACGGCGCGCCCGGACGCGAGTCCCACGAAAACGACATCGCCCCGCCCGGGTGAAACGGGCAGGGCGACATCCCTACGGTTCAAGGCTCCCGGCGCCGGTCGTCAAGCATCGGCCGATGTCACACCTTCGCGGACTGCGCCACGACAGGATCCGGGCGCCGAAGGGCCAGGTTGGCGGCACCGCCGAGGGCACCCAAGGCCAGGAGGGTCCAGGCAGTGGCCGGGGTCCACAGATCGCTCATGCCCAGGGCGGCGTCCAGCGACAGCGCGCCGGGGCCCACCAGGGCCAGGGCAATGGCTCCGGCAACATAGAGCAGAGGCAGTTCCGAGCCATTGTTGCTGGACAGGAAGCCCTTGCCGCGGTGTACGGTAAGCATGGCCACGGTCATGACGGAGACGGTGAGCGCCGGCCCCACGGGACCGAGCAATCCCAGGGCCACCAACAGGCCACCGCCGAACTCGGCGAGGCCGGCGGCCAGGGCAAAGGTCCTACCGGGCCGGAAACCCATGCTTTCGAAAAAAGCTCCGGTGGCCTCTAGGCCGTAGCCGCCGAACCAACCGAAGAGCTTCTGGGCCCCGTGTACCGCCAGGCCCAGGCCGAA
This sequence comes from Anaerolineae bacterium, assembly GCA_044228875.1. Lineage (GTDB taxonomy): Bacteria > Chloroflexota > Anaerolineae > Epilineales > Epilineaceae > Epilinea. Next base: position 21,603 of record JBGAUA010000028.1, on the reverse strand, counting down.
GAGAAGTCGAACGATCAAGAGTGCCAGGTCCATCATTTCATTGCTCCGTGTGGTGGATGTGCCGCCGGTTCGATGCGGCTGGTTCCAGGTTGTCGTTGCACCTGATGCTGCTATACTACTCCCCTGAGGATGGACGCACAATGTTAGATGATCCAGAATTCTTGTCCGATCGTCCAGTTACATTGGACACAAGTGTCGACGTGGTCTCCGAGGTGCTGGAGGCCATCCGCCTGACGCCGGTGGTCTTCGGGCGCTTTGAGTTCGGTGCGCCCTGGTCGGTGCGCTTCCCGGCCAGCGGCATGCTGGCCTTCTTCGTGATGGCCCGGGGAAGCGCCTGGCTGGAGATCCCGACAACAGCCTCGGGCGGCTCGCCCACGAGGATCGGCCTCTCCGCCGGCGACGTCTGCCTGCTGCCGCGGGGGCCGGAGCACCTGCTGCACGATGCCGAGCGGAGCGGCGTGGCGCCGGTGGACGCCACCCATCTGCGCTGCGCCCGCGTGCCTGGGTCGACGCCCATCCGCCTGGGTGGCGACGGCCATGTCACCGCCTTGGTGGCGGGAGCCTTTCGTTTCGGAACGGCGCCGCAGAGCGCCTTGTTCGACGCCCTGCCGGAAGTCATTCACCTGGATGCTTCGCGTCCGGAGTCGGGGCCGGCGGTCGCCGCCACGGTGCAGCTCATCCTGGCCGAGAGTGCGGCGCCAGGCCCCGGAGGAACCCTGGTCCTGGGCCGCCTGGCGGACCTTCTGCTCATCCAGGCCTTGCGGGCGCAGGCGGCTGGGGCCGGTTGCAGCGATCCTGGTCTCCGGGCGGTCTCCGACCCGGCCATCGGCGCCGCCCTGCGCCTGATGCACGGCCGCCTGGCCGAGCCCTGGACGGTGGGGCGCCTGGCGAGGGAGGTGGCCATGTCGCGCTCGGCCTTCGCCGCCCGCTTCGCGAGCCTGGTGGGCGAACCGCCGCTGCAATACCTGGGCCGTTGGCGCATGACCAGGGCGGCCCAGATGCTGCGCGAGGGGAACGCGACCATCGACGAGGTGGCGTCCCAGGTGGGTTACGGCAACGCCGCCGCCTTCACCCGCGCCTTCACCCGGGTGGAGGCCAAGGGGCCGGCCTCCTACCGCCGGGCGTCGCGATCGGTGCTGTGACCGCCGAAGGGTCAAGCCCTGTCCTGGTCGGGTGGGCGGCGCCCTCCTGTCCACTTTTCGCGCGCCGAGGGTTCAATCTGTCGCCAGCAAGTCAGTCCAAACGTCGGCAGCCGCCGCCGTCCTCGCCGGATGTTCGGGGACGCAACGATGTTGGGAGCATAGCATGTGCCAGCAGCGCCACCTCCGCCTGCGTCGTCGAGTCGCGTCCAGCCTCGCATCCCTTCTGTGTGCGGGGGGCGTCGTCCTGGCATCGCCGTCCACCCCAGCCCGAGCGCAGGGCGCGCCGCCCACGGCCACACCCCGGCCCGCCAGCCCCTGCACGGTCAACGCCACCTTGAGCGCCGATCCCCAGCCCCTGCCGCTGGGTTATGCCAGCATGCTGACCGTAGATCTGCGGGCCGCCTGCCCAGCGCAGGCCGCCGCCCCCGTGCACATCGTGCTGGTCATCGACACCTCCGGCTCCATGTCCGGCAACCGCATTCGCCAGACACAGTTGGCGCTCAAGGAGTTCGTGCGCGGGCTGAACCTGCCGGACCTTCCGGACGCCATGGTCGGCGTGGTCACCTTCAACGCGGTGGCGACCACCCTCTGCAAGCTGACGAACGACGAGGGTCGGGTCAACGCCTGCTTGGGCAAGATTTCGCCCAACGGGGGCACCGCCATCGATCGCGGCCTCATCGAGGGGCTGAAGGTGCTGTCCGCGGGACGAGCGGGAATGGCATCCGATACCCACATCCGCGAGTTCATGGTCCTGGTTTCGGACGCCGACGCCTCGCTATCGTGCGCCTCCCCCGCCGCCGCCGCGGCAACCCTGCGCAGCCAAGGGGTGGTCCTCCTATCGGTGGCCCTGGGTGCCACGGCCGACACCGTCTGCCTGAGCAGCCTGGCTCTCGGTCCAGCTTGGGCCTACCACGTGGATGACGACCTCACCCGGTTGCGGGGACTGTTCGGCGGAATCACCGCGGTCTTGGACGATCCCCAGGCTCCCATGTTCGCCGTCCGGCTCAAGCCCGGCGGGACGCTGCGCTACCATGCCAGCCCGGTGGATCCGGCCGCCCAGTCCGGCGGCGACGACGGGTGGACCTGGCTGCTGCCGAGAGGGGCGGCGCCGACACGAATCACCCTGTGGGCCGAACCGCTGGCCCTGGGTTTGGTTCCAGCAGCCGTGATGGCCGAGGGACAGCTACTGGATGCCGAGGGAGGAGTCCTGAACTTCGGCATGGCCATTCCCAACATCGAGGCCGTAGACGCCGCCGGCCTGCCCTTGGCCACACCGCTGCCCTCGGCCACCGCCGTTCCCAGCCGTACGGCGACACCCACCATCACCCCCGGACCCAGCCCCACGGACCGTCCCACGCGCACGCCGGTGGTCACGGCCACCGCCGCGCCCCAGGTCTGCCCGGGCCTGGCTGCCCGCGTGCCGGCGGCCGTCGTCGCCGACGCCTTGGCGCAGCCGGCGGCCGTGCACGGCTGGACCCTGCCCTGCCGTTTCCGCGGCTTCGACCTGCCCCGTCGCAACCTGGGCCTGACGGACCCCGGCAAGGCCTGGCATCCCTTGTTCAACGGGCTGGCCTTCAAGTGCGGCTGCCCCTGACGGGGCACAGCCCTCCGACCCGACCCGGGAGATCGCCTTGGCGCAGACGCCGTCCACCCACATCGTCGCCGCAACACCTGCCGGCATCCGGGCCGCGCATAGCGAGCGCGTCCTCTCCTGCCACCGCTTCCAGGGTGACAGCAACGACTGCGGCCCCTTCACCGTGGCCATGCTGGTGGAAGGCCTGACCGGCCGCGGCGTGGATCCGTCCACCCTGGCGCGCGAGCTGGACCGGCCGCGTTGGCGCGGCCTATGGCGCGCGCTACCCCTCCTGCGCCGCATCCCCGGCTTCGCCACCTTCCCCTGGGGCCTGGTGGACGCCCTTCGGCAACACGGGATGCGCGCTCGCTGGCAGCACGGCGGCGACGAGGCGGAGCTGCGCGGGTGGCTGGCGGCCGGCCTGGGCGTCGTCGTCCTGTACGGCGGATGGTCACCCCGCCCTTGGGCCCATTATGTCGTTCTGCTGGCCGAAGATCCCGAGCGTGGCTGGGGCGTCGCCGACCCGGGGCGCCCAAGCGCAGCGCTGCGGTGGATCGATCGCGACGGCTTTGCGCGCCGTTGGCGGAGGATGGGGCGGGTCGCCGTCATCGCCGGCGGCGGCTGAACGCGGGACGGCCCGGCAATCGTCGCGCCTGGCCCTTGCCGACCGGCGCCGCCGGCGACTGCGCCCAAGATCCTACATGTGCAGGGCGAGTCCGTTGACACCCAGCGCCGCCTCGTGGATGGCTTCCGAGAGGGTCGGATGGGCATGAACCATGCCCGCCAACTCCTCCGCCGTCAGCTCGGCCGTGCGGGCCAGGACCAGCTCGTGGATGATCTCGGTGGCCTCGGGACCCACGATGGTCGCGCCCAGGATCTCGCCGTAGCGCGCGTCGGAGATGATCTTGACCCAGCCCTCCGTCTCCCCGATGGCCACGGCCTTGCCGATGCCCACGAAGGGGAACTTGCTGACCTTGACCTCGTAGCCCAGCTCCCGCGCCTTGGCCTCCGTGTGACCGATGGAGGCCACCTGCGGCTGGCAGTAGGTGCAGTTGGGGATGAAGCTGGCATCCACGCCATGGGGCTTGAGGCCTGCGATCGTCTCCACCGCCTGGACCCCCTCGTGGCTGGCCTTGTGCGCCAGCATGGGCGCCCCGGCCACATCGCCGATGGCGAAGACATGGGGCAGGCTGCTGCGCAGGTCGGCGTCCACCTTCACGAAACCGCGTTCGGTGGTGATGCCCACCGCATCCAGCCCCAGGTTCTCGGTGTTGGGCACGCGGCCGATGGCCACCAGCACCTGGTCGCCGTCAAGCACTTCCGCGCCGCCGCCGGCCGCCGGCTCCACCGTCAGACGCACGCCGCCGTCGGTCACCTCGATGCCTGCCACCTTGGTCGACGTTCGCACGTCGATGCCCGCGCGCTCGAAGCTCTTCTTGACCAGCTCGCCGGCCTCGACATCCTCCAAGGGCAGCACACGGTCCAACATCTCGATCACCGTCACCTCCGCGCCGTAGGCGCGGTAGACGTAGGCAAACTCCATGCCCACGGCACCGGCGCCCATCACCAGGAGCCGGTTGGGCACGGCATCCAGGCGGATGGCGTGGCGGCTGGTGAGAATGCGCTTGCCATCGGCCTGCATGCCCGGCAGGAGGCGCGAGCGCGAGCCCGTGCCGATGATGACATGTTCGGCCTCCACCGTCTGCTCCGCGCCGTCCGGCCCGGTGACCGCCAGGCTGTGGGCGCCGGTGAAGCGGGCCGTGCCCTGGATGACGGCGCAGCCGTTCTTCTTGAGCAGTCCAGCCACGCCGCGGTTCATGCGGCTGACCACCTTGCCGGAGCGGTCCACCGCCTTGGCCCAGCTGATACCCGGGTTCATCGCGGTGATGCCGAACTCCTCCGACTTGCGCTGCAGGAAGTTCACCATCTCGGCGTTCTTGATCAAGGCCTTGGTGGGGATGCAGCCCCAGTTGAGGCAGACCCCTCCCAGACTGGGCTCCCTCTCGATGACCACCGCCTTCAGCCCCAGCTGTCCGGCCCGGATGCCGGCCACATAGCCGCCGGGGCCGCTGCCGATGATCGCGACGTCGTAGCGCTCTGCCATGTCGAGGACTCCCTCAGAGGTCGAAGAGCTGGAGCGGCTGCTCCAGGATCGTGCGGAAGGTCTTCAGCCATTCGGCCGCCGTCGCGCCGTCCACCACCCGGTGGTCGGCGGAGAGCGTCACGCGCATCACCGTCCGAACCTGCACCTGACCATCGACGGCCACCGGCTCAGGAGCCGCGGCGCCCACGGCGAGGATGGCGGCCTCCGGCGGGTTGATGATGGCCGTGAACTGCTCCACACCGTAGCCGCCCAGGTTGCTGATGGTGAAGGTGCTGGGCGTGTTCAGATCCTGTGGCAGGAGCTTGCCCGCGCGGGCCCGCTCCGCCTTTGCCCCGACGTCGGCGGCGATGGCCGAGAGCGGCAGGCGATCGGCGTCGGGCACGGTGACCGTGATCAGCCCATCTTCCAGGGCCACCGCGACCCCGATGTTGACCCGGCCATGCAGACGGCGCTGCCCGTCTTCCCAGCTGACGTTGAGCCGCGGATGGGCGCGCAGCGCCAGGGCCGCGGCCTTGACGACGAGGTCGTTCACCGATGCCTTGCCGCCGCCCCTGGCTTCCAGCAGAGCGTTCAGGTCCTTGCGCAGGGCCAGGGCGGCGTCCATGTGCACGGGGACCGTGACGAAGATGTGCGGCGCCGCAGTCCAGCTCTCAGAAAGCCGCCGAGCGATGGTGCGGCGGATGCCGGAGAGCGCCTCCAGGCGGTCCTCGAGGACCGGAGCGGCAAGGCGAGTCGCGGCCTGGGACGCGATCGGGGCGACGACCGCGGTTGCCACGGCCGCCAGAGCGGCGGCAGGTCGGGCGGCGGCGGCGAGCACGTCGTCGCGCAACACGCGTCCGCCGGGCCCGGTGCCCGGAACCGTCCGCAGGTCCACCCCGTGCTCGATGGCCAGACGGCGGGCCAGGGGCGAGGCGCGGAGGCGGCCCTCGGGCGACGTGGCGGATTGCGAAGCGTCCAAGGCATTATCGGCAGCCGGAGCGCTGGTGGCAGCCGGAGCGCTCCCGGCATCGGGGACAATGGCAGCGGCCGGATCGCTGGCGGCGACCGGGGCGGCTGTCGGAACGGGCGTGCTCGCGGCGACCGACGCCCCGGCCGGCGCCGCCGGCAGGTCGAGCACCTCATCCGCCGTGCCGATCAGGGCGATGGGCGTGCCCACGGGCACCGTCTGCCCTTCGGCCACCAGGATGCGGCGCAGGATGCCGGCGTCGAAGGCCTCGATTTCGATGTTGACCTTGCCCGTCTCGATCTCGCCCAGCACCTCGCCCTTGGCCACCGCGTCGCCCTCTTGCTTGGCCCAGCGCAGGATGGTGCCCTCTTCCATGTCATAGCCCATCTTGGGCATGACGACTTCGGTTGCCATGGCTCGCTCCTGTCGGCTCAGCCGATGATCCGGGCCGCCGTCAGCGCGGCGATGATCTTGTCCACGGATGGCCAGGCTTCGCGCTCCAGGTTGGCCGCGTAGGGCATCGGCGCCTCGGCCAGGCCCACCCGTAGCACCGGGGCATCCAGGTGATCGAAGGCCTCCTCCTGCAGGCGCGCGGCGATCTCGGCACCGATGCCGTAGCTCACCCAGTCGTCCTCCACCACCATCGCGCGGTTCGTCTTGCGCACCGATTCCACCAGGGTCGCGATGTCCAGAGGGCGTAGCCAGCGCAGGTTGACCACCTCCGCCTCCAAGCCGAAGTCCTTGGCCAGGCGATCGGCCGCCTGCAGGGCAATCTGCAGACCGCGCGAATAGCCGATGAGCGTCAGGCCGCCGGCGGTGCCCGTGCGCTCCACGTGAGCCTTGCCCACCGGCAGGGTGAAGTGCCCTTCGGGCACCTCACCCTTCACGCGGTACATGAGCTGGTGTTCCAGGACGATGGTGGGATCCTCCAGCCGGAGCGCCGTGGCCATGAGCCCCTTGGCGTCGAGGGCCGTGCCCACCGCACAGACCCGCAGGCCCGGCACTTGGGCGAACAGGGTGTCGAAGTTCTGGCTGTGGGTGGCCGCCAGCTGCACGCCACCGCCCACCGTGCGCACCACGAGGGGCACGTTGGCCTGACCGCCGAACATGTTGCGGATCTTGGCGGCGTGGTTGATGATGGCGTCCGCCGCCAGCAGGGCGAAGTTGATGGTCATGATCTCGGCCACCGGCCGGAGGCCGGCCATGGCCGCGCCGGTGGCAACCCCGGCGATGGCCCCCTCGGCGATCGGGGTGTCCCGCACCCGCTCGTCGCCGAACTGCTCCGGCAGGCCGCGGGTGACGCCGTAGGCCGAACCGTAATGGTTGATGTCCTCGCCCATCAGAAAGCAGCGCGGCTCGACCGCCATGTACTCCGCCAGGGCCTGGTTGAGGCCGTCGGTTACCGTCTGCACTTTCGTCGCCCCGCCCGACGCCGGCGGCACGGCCTCCGGCGCGTCGGCCACGATGTCGGCGAAGAGCTCCTCGGTCGGCGGCGGCGGACTGGCCTCGGCGAAGGCCACCGCCGCGTCCATCTCGGCCGCCACCTCGGCCTGCACCGCCTGCCAGCCGTCGGCCGTCAGGATGCCGGCCTCGGTCAACTGCCGGGGGAAGACGGTGACCGGGTCGCGCCGGCGCCAGAACTCCACCTCCTCCTTGCTGCGGTAGAGGTCGGGATCGGCCATGGAATGCGCCCGGTAGCGGTAGGTCATGCTCTCCAGAACGTAGGGTTCGCGATGCTCGCGCACGTGGGCCGCGGCCGCCTGCACCGCCTGGTGCACGGCGAGCACATCCATGCCATCCACCACCGCCGAGGGAATGTTGAAGGCCTTGGCCTTGTCGGCCATGCTGGCCACGGCACTGACGAACTCGCGCGGCGTGCCCATGGCATAGCCGTTGTTCTCCACGAAGAAAACCACCGGCGCCTTCCACAGGGCGGCGAAGTTCAAGGACTCGTAGAAGTAGCCGATGTTCGTGGCGCCTTCGCCCATGATCACCAGGCCGATGGCGTCGCCCGCCTCGCCCAGCACCTTGCGGCGGTACTCCGTGGCGAAGGCATGGCCCACCGCCAAAGGACTCTGTCCGCCCACGATGGCCCAGCCGCCCAGGAAGTTATGCTCCGCGGAAAAGAAGTGCATGGAGCCGCCGCGGCCGCGGCAGACCCCGTCCACCTTTCCGTAGAGCTCGGCCATCAGCCTGCCGGCGGAGATGCCCCGCGCCAGGGCGTAGCCATGGTCGCGGTAGTGGGTCATCACCACGTCCTCCGGCCGCAGGGCCATCATGGCGCCCACGCCGGATGCCTCCTGGCCATTGTAGAGGTGCATGAAGCCGCCGGCTTTGCCCTGGGTGTAGGCCCGGGCGGCCAGATCCTCGAAGCTGCGCACGCGCAGCATCTGCCGTGCCATGTCCAGAAGCAGTGCTGGGTCGAGGGTTCGCGGGTCCACGGCCGAGGCCGGGGCGTCGGAAGCTGCGGTCATGGTGCAAGACGTCCTCTGGCGCGATTCGCAGCGCCGGGTTCGGCGGCGCGAAGGGGGGCGTTTCGGATGGAGCCGCCGCGAGACTGGCGACGCGCGGGGTGGATTCTACGTCCGCGGGCGGCGCGGGTCAACGGCGCCCGTCAAGCCTCCGACCCCAGCCAGCCCCGCCGCTTCATCCACTTCACCGCCTCCATCACCGGGACGATGGTGAGGGCTGTCCCGATGACGATGACCCAATCCTGGCCGGAAAGGTCGAAGGTACCCAAGGGCCGCTGCAGGAAGGGCAGGTAGACCACCAAGAGCAGCAAGGCCAGCTCCCAGACGACGGCCAGGTTGAGCCAGCGGTTGGCGAACGTGCCCTGCAGCAGGCTCCGCCGGTCGGAGCGGAAGTTGTAGGCATTGCAGAACTGGATCAGCACCAGGGCGGCAAAGGTCATGGTCATGGCTTGCGCCTGGCTGCGGCCCGAGCCCAGCGCCCAATGGAAGAGCCACAGGTTGGCCGCCGCGGACCAGAGCCCGGCGGCGAGGATGGTCGACACCACCGGACGGGTGAAGATCCCGGAGCGCGCGCGACGCGGGCGCCGCAGCATGAGGTCCTTGTCCGGTGGGTCCACCGCCAAGGCCAGGGCCGGCAAGCCGTCCGTGGCCAGATTCACGTAGAGGATCTGCACCGCCGACAGGGGGAGGGGCAGGCCGAACAAGGTGGCCCCGGCCATCAGGCCGATCTCGCCGATATTGGAGGACAACAGAAAGCCCAGATACTTCATGATGTTGTCGAAGATGCCGCGGCCCTCTTCGACGGCAGCGACGATGGTGGCGAAGTTGTCGTCGGTAAGCATCATCGCCGCGGCCTCCTTGGCCACGTCCGTCCCGCTGATGCCCATGGCCACGCCGATCTCTGCTTTCTTCAGCGCGGGCGCATCGTTGACGCCGTCGCCGGTCATGGCCACCACGTGCCCTTTGGCCTGCAAGGCGGTGACCACCCGCAGCTTATGCTCCGGCGAAGCGCGGGCATAGACATGGATGCCCTCGACCTGGTCGGAGAATTCCGCGGCGCTCAAGGCCTCCAGTTCGGCGCCGGTGACAACGCGGCCCTCCCGCAACAGCCCCAGCTCCCGGGCCACCGCCTCCGCCGTAGCCGGATGGTCGCCGGTCATCATCAGCACGCGGATCCCGGCCGCCTCGCAGGTGCGGATGGCCTCGGCGGCCTCCGGCCGCGGCGGGTCGATCATCCCCACCAGGCCGAGAAAGGTCAGTCCTTCCTGCGCATGGTCCAGACAATCGGCGTCGGTCTTCTCGGCTACGGCCAGCACGCGCATGGCCTGTGCGGCCATGCCGCCAGCCGCGTCCAGAATCTGGCGCCGGCCGTCATCGTCCAGCGGAAGGTCGCCCTCTGCCGACTGCCGCCGCGCGCAGGCTTCCAGGATCACCTCGGGGGCGCCTTTGGCAAAGGCCACGGGACCGTCGTCCATCTGGTGCAGGGTGGTCATCCGCTTGGACTCGGAGCTGAAGGGAATCTCCTCCAGACGAGGAAAGCGGTCGTCCAGATCCAGCTTCTTGAGGCCGGCCTTGGCTGCCGCGACCACCAGCGCCCCTTCCGTGGGGTCGCCCTTGATCCGCCAGCGGTCTTCGTCCTCGGTATGCACCAGGTAGGCGTCAGAGCCCAGGGCCGCGGCCCTAAGCAATCGCACCATCGTCGCCAGGTCGACCAGGGGGACGCCGTCCTTCAGGAACTCACCCTGCGGCAGGTAGCCGGCGCCCGTCACCTCCAGTTGCCGGCCGTCGACATGCAGAGCGCGGACGGTCATCTCGTCGCGGGTCAAGGTGCCGGTCTTGTCGGAACAGATGACCGATGTGCTGCCCAGGGTCTCCACCGCGGGCAGCCGACGCATGAGGGCCTTGCGCCGGGCCAGGCGCTGCACGCCGATGGCCAGGGAGATGGTGACGACCGCGGGCAAGGCCTCGGGCACCACGGCCACGGCCAGGGCCACACCGAAGATCAGCATGTCGATGAAGGGCTGGCCGCGCAGCAGGCCCACCGTCACGATGAGCGACACCAGCACCAGCGCCGCCAATGCCAGGGTCTTACCCAGGCGGTCGAGGGTCTCCTGCAAGGGCGTCCGACCGGTCTCCACGGATTCGAGCAGCTGAGCGATCCTGCCGAATTCGGTGGCCATGCCGGTGGCCGTCACCAGCGCCCGCCCGCGGCCATAGGTGACCACGGTGCCGGCGTAGGCCATGTTGATCCGGTCGCCTATGGCCAGGTCCTGCTGCCCCAGCACGGTCAACTGCTTGACCACCGGCACCGACTCCCCGGTGAGAATGGCTTCCTGCACCTGCAGGTTGACCACCTGCAGCAGCCGCGCATCGGCCGGCACACGGTCTCCGGTGCGCAGGATGATCAGGTCGCCGGGCACGATCTCTCGCGCCGGGACCGCGGTCTCTTCCCCGTCGCGCATGGCCGTCGCCGTCGGCGCGGCCATGCGGCGCAAGGACTCTATGGCCCGCTCGGCCCGGTACTCCTGTGCGAAACCCAGCAGTACGGCGAAGAGCACGATGATCGTGATGGCCGTGGCTTCCAGGGTATGCCCCAGGAAGAAGGACACAGCGGTGGCCGCCAGCAGAATGAGGATGAGCACATTCTTGAACTGCGCCGCCAGCAGGGTCCAGGGCGACAGCCGCGCCGCGGCCTGCAGCTCGTTGGCGCCGAATGCCCCCAGGCGCCGCTCGGCCTCGGCGGCGCTCAAGCCGGCCGTGCCGGCATCCAGCACGGCCAAGAGCTCCGCCAGCGGCAGGGCATAGGCCGGCGGAAGTCCGGACATGGGCCGCTGGGGGGATTCGGGCATGGCTGGGTGCCTTGCGGAGGGGCGCCGGCGTGCGCACCGGCGGCCCGTGAATGGGCGCGGAAGAGCGGGAGGGCAGCGGCCGCGCCGGCCGCTACGCGATGGCCAGGTCCGGATCGGCCTGGAACACGCGCACCTTGGGCCTGGTCACGTTGAGCACCGAGACGGTGGCCGCCAGCCTCGGCCACCACCTGGCCGCCGCCCTGACCAAAGATGCCGCCGCTCATGTTCTCCACCACCCCCAGCACGGGAACGTCCACGGCCTCCAGCTGGAACATGGCGATGCTCTTGACCACGTCGGCGCGGCTGACGGCCTGCGGCAGGGTCACGATGACCGCCCCGGTCATGGGCAGGGACTGGCTGAGGGTCAGCTGCACGTCGCCCGTGCCCGGCGGCAGGTCGACGATGAGGTAGTCCAGATCACCCCAGTTGACGTCGCTCAGAAACTGGCGGATGGCGCCGTGGAGCATAGGCCCGCGCCAGACCAAGGGCTGCCTGGCATCGACGAGGAAGCCGATGGACATCATCTTCACCCCATGGGCCTCGATAGGCTCGATGCGCTTGCCGTCGCGGCTGACGGGCTTCTCGTCGGCGGCGCCCATCATGATGGGCACGTTGGGCCCATACACATCGGCGTCCAACAGGCCGACGTTGGCCCCCTGGCGGGCCAGGGCCACGGCCAGGTTGACGGCCACGGTGCTCTTGCCCACCCCGCCCTTGCCCGAGCCCACGGCGATGGCGTTGCGCACCCCGATGTCCAGCTTGCTGGTCAGGCGGCTGTCGCGCGGCACCTGGGCATCCCAGACCAGCGCGATGTCGGTCACACCGGGGATGGCCCCCACGGCCCGCCGGCAGTCCTCCTCGATCTGGTGCTTGAGCGGGCAGGCGGGCGTGGTGAGGACGACGGTGAAGCCCACGGCGCCGCCGTCGATGGTGATGTCGCGGATCATGCCCAGGGTGACGAGGTCGCGGTGGATCTCGGGATCGTTGACCTTGGACAGGGCGGCGATGACCTGTTCCTCGGTGATCCTGGGCGTCTGCTTGCCGATGCCGAACATGGGGCTGCTCCCTGGGGGGCGGGGACGCGGCGCGCCGGCGAAGGCGAAGCCGCGGGGGGTTTACGGTCAGGGATTGAGTTTAAGTCCTGGGGCGGCGGCTGCCAAGCGTGGTGGCTGACGCCACTGGCGCAATCGTGTCCAGAACGTGGCGCCCAGTCCCTTCCACACCGCCCACCCCATGCTACCATGGACCCGGAGTTCCCATGGCCGTCGGCATCCTGACCCCACCCCCCGCGCGAACGCTCGCGCCGGACCGCGTCATCCCGTGGCGCTGTTCGGTCGATGACTACGAGCGGATGCATGCCACGGGCATCCTGGATCCGGACCTGCGGACCGAGCTGCTCGACGGGAGAGTCTTCGTCGTGCCGCCAGCGGGAGCCTTGCACAGCAGCATCGTCGATCGGTTGAACCGGTTGTTCACCCTCGGTCTTCAGGACAGCGCGATCGTCCGCGTGCAAGGGCATGTCCCCTTATCCGACTGGTCCTATCTTGCACCGGACCTGTCGCTGTTGGCCCCCGACGACAGCTTCTATGCGCAGCATCACCCCAGGCCCGACCAATGCCTGCTGTTCGCCGAGGTGTCTCACAGCAGCTTGCGCCGCGATCGGGAGACCAAGCTTCCGCTCTATGCCGCGGCAGGCATCCTCGAGACCTGGATCATCGATGTGAAACGACGGCAGATTCGGGTTCACCGCGATCCCGCGGAGGGGCGCTACCGCCGGCAAGCCACCTTCGGCGATGGCCAGTGGGTCAGCCCGCAAGCCTTTCCAGACCTGCCGATCGCGGTCGAGGCGATCCTGGGGAAGGGTCATGGCGATGGCAACAGCCCGCGGCAGACCTGACGAGACGGTGGCTCCAATACAAACGGACGCCAGCGACGTGGATCTTTTTGGCCGTGCTGCCATGGATTGTCGTGGGGGGGGCATTTCGCTGCTGTTCATCGTGTTGTTCATTGTCGTGCCTGGAGGATTCCCATTGAAATGACCCACGGAGGGTGCCTAGATGAAAGCAGTGTTTGGCTTGGCCATCGTTTGGCTCATCGTGGTTGGCACCATCACCCTCGCCGCGTCGGCAATGGTGTTGCATCGTTGGCGCCTGATGCTCCTCGCGAGCATCGTCGCCTTGCCGATCAGCGTCACTTTCGTGTTTGGGGGACGGTTTTGGCACGACACAGGGTACTGGCAGCCTTGGTACGCCCTTCCGTGGCTGCTGTTGCTTGGGGCCGCTTGGTTCCAGTTCAAACAGAAGGCGATCTACTGGATCGTGCCGGCAGTCCTGCCTTGGGCAGCAGTGAATGTGTTCTTGGCACTGTTGTACACCTGGGCGGTGTTTGTCTACGGTCGAGAGTTCTAGCGCGTAAGCCGGCCGAGCCATGCCAGCCATAGCCGATGCGCCATGACGACGGTGGCCGTCGGTGTCGGCGACGGACTACCGCCATCCTCGACCTGCAGGAAGAATCCATAGATGACGTCTCGCGCTGGCTCGCCCGGCCAGGCGGCCCCCACCGATAGCACGTAGAGCCCCGGCGCGGGGCTCAGGCGCAGCGGCTGCTCCAGAGAGGCGATCAGCGGGACATTGCTGCCTGGGCTGCTCGGTCTCCAGGCCACCATGCCTTCCCCAACGTCGGTCATGTCTGTCTCGATGCTGACCGGGTAGATCGTGGCAGAGAGTCCGCTGGGCGCCTCGCGGTAGTCCAGGTCCAGCACGGCGTCCAGATCGCCCATGAACACGTAGGGTTGCGCAGAAGTCAGGATTCCGATCTTGCGCACGCAGCCCCAGATCCAGCAGAACGTGCCCACACCAGCACGCTGCATCGCGACCCCGTCCACCTTGAGCTCGATAGGCGGGGGATCCCGCTCTTCCTGCGCCGATAGCCGGACAGCGCCAGGGCCGACGGCTAGCACCGTCAGGACCGAACCGACCATGACCGACACCGCGATGGATCGCGCGTTGAGCCTCAGCAAAGCTTGCCGCCTTTCTGTCGTGTCCATCTCGTTAACATGCCGGCAGGATAGCCCGTTTCACTTCCACTCACCCCCGGCAGGCCCGCACCACCGCCTTGCGCAACGCCACCGGCCGGATGGCCGCCGCGTCCAAGCGCGCCGCGCCCAGGAAGCGCAGGTAGCGGGCCATGCCCCTGCCCAGGGCCGCGGCGAAGTCCGGATCCTTGCCCGTGGCCGGATCCTCCAGCCAGAAGCCGAGGATGCGCAGGGTGTTGGCCGGGCGGTCCAGTTTGCCGTCGAAGCGGCCGACGAGGCGATCGCCCCAGAGGATGGGCAGGGTGTAGTAGCCCCAGCGGCGCTGTTCCAGCGGCTTGTAGACCTCCCAGACGTAGTCGAAGTCGAAGAGCTGCGTGGCGCGGCCGCGGGCACTGACCACGTCCAGGGGCGAGAGGAAGACTGCTTCCTGCAGGCTGTCCACCTCGAGCGGTTCCCAGGCGACGGGGATCCGGCCTTCCGCCAGGTCGCGCAGCAGGGGCAGGTCCTCCGCCAGGGCGAACACCGGGTGGCGCCAGCCTTCTACGTTGACCGAGAGCAGATCGCCGGCATCGATGCGATCCCGCCGCCAGGTGGCCAACTCCGCCAAGGGAACCGGGCGCAGCACGGGATCGGCGGTGCGCAGGCCCGCCAGACCGTAGAAGGCCACCTGTTTGCGCAGCAGGAAGTCCTCCGCCGCGCGCTCGTCCGACTCGCGGACCAGCTCCGGCGGGGCTACAGCGTCCGTCAGGGCGTAGACCCGCTCGAAGCGCTCACGGTGATGGGTCATCACCTCGCCCGTGCGCCACAGGTAGTACAGGGCCAGGGCCGAGTCCTTGCGCCCGCGATAATGGTCCGTCCGCTTGCGGTCCGGCATCGCGAAGTCGCGGTTGGCCACCGTGCCACGCTCAGCGAGGATGTCGCGCATCTCCTGGATGGCCTCCGCGTGCTCGGCGGCCTGTGCGCGCCAGTAGCTGCCGCTGGCCTCGCGACGCATGATCACCCGCCAATGCGGCAGCTCCGCCATCGGCCGCAGCGCCAGCCAGCCGCCCCAGTCGAAGAAGCCGCGCGCCTCATAGGTGGGGGCCTGCCAGCCGTCCGGCTCGTAATCCAGCACCCTGCTGTGCAGGATGAGGTCCTGGGCGCGGGCCATGACCACCAGCGGGTCCAGCTGCAGATGCTCGACCGCCCGCATGGCGGCGACAACACCGTCCGGCCCCCGCCAACGGCGGCCGGGCCACAGTCCCTGTTTGCCCAAGACAAAGCGGCGGGCGACCGCGGGGCTGATGTCGATGCTCATGAGAAGCGGTCCATTCATGATAGCGGCGCGGCGACAATCCCCCGATCAAACGCCAGCCAAGGACCCTCAACCCGGCTCGCGGATGCTGCACCCCGTCGTCCATCACCCATCGACAGCTTGCACCTCTCTCAGCCGAGGCTCATCATGCGCGTGTAGGATGAATGGGTCGAATCCGGCGCCGCCGCCTAGGCCGCGCCCCAGCCACCAACAAGGACGGCATCCATGAACCGCAAGCGATTCCTCTTCGTCACCGGAACCTTCCTCTTCCTGACCGCGGCCGCGGCCGGCGTGCATACCGCCTCCGCCCATGGACCTTGGGGCGGCGGCCACTTCGGGATGCGCGGCGCATCGCCGGCGCAGAACGAAACCGACATGGCCGAGGCCTTGGGCACCACTGTCGACAAGCTGCGTGCGGCCCAGGACAAAGTCTTCAGCGATCAGTTGGCGGCGGCGGTCAAGGACGGGCGGCTGACGCAGGAGCGGGCGGACCTGATGATCGCCGGGCAGAAGCTGGCCCGCAGCATGGACCCGCAGGCCATGATGGCCGAGGCCATGGGCGTGAGCAAGGCCGACCTGCAGAAGGCCCAGGCCGACGGCAAGAGCCTGAGCGACCTGGTCGAGGCCAAGGGCCTGGACCGGGCGGAGATGAAGGACGCGATGCTGGCCGCCCATGAAGCCGCCATCGCCAAGGCCGTCAAGGACGGCGTCATCACCCAGGCCCAGGCCGACCAGTTGAAGGACGCCCAGGGCGGCAAGATGCGCCACTTCGGCGGCATGGGCGGCATGCGCGGCTTCGGCCGCATGGGTGGCTGCCAGCACGGCATGGACAAGGCCGCACCGGACGGTCAAGCCGACGGCCAGACGGACGGCTCCGGCGGCGTGCGCTTCCGCATGCCGGCGCGGACTTGGGGCGGCAGCGACCTCTAAGCCTCACCGTCAGCCACGACGCGCCGTAACTCGCGAACGCGACGGCGGCCCTCCCGATCTCCGGGAGGGCCGCCGTTTTCGTTTGCTGTGGGTCCGGCCCCCCGGCTCCCCATCCCCTCGGCGTCATTCCCCCTTGCGCAGCAGCGGCAGCAGGATGCGTCCCCCCGGCTTCGCTGTCGCGGTCGCTGTGCATACCTCGCAGCGGACGTTGGGGCAGATCCCTACAAGCCGTCCGCATGGGCAGGCCGGCGGTGTACAAGTCATGACCGGCACGGTGCGCGTGGGGCTGGGCGTCGAGCCCACGAGCACATGGCTCATGGCCATGCCGGAAATGGCGGCCACCGCACGCACGGAACCGCTGATCTCGGCTGCCGGCACCGCCTCTTTGCAGGCGATGGTCTCGTCGGGCATCAGCAGCAGGTCGATGGGACAGTGAAGAAGGCCCAGCAAGCGGCCGGCGGCATCCTTCAGCAGGAAGGCGAGATCGGGATCGCCGTCCACCGCGCTGCTGTTGCGCAGGTCGGCGGTGACATACAGCTGCTCGGAAGCACCGGAGCCTTCCACCGCGAAGGCGGGACTCTCGATGGCCCAGGACTGCACTTTCACGTTTGGGGCCGTCAGCTGACGTACCGAGAAGTACAGCTCGACGTCGTCATGGTTGGCGGCCGTGGCCGGCACCGTGAAGCGCGCGGCGAGGCTCTGACCGCGGGCCACATGGCCTTCCGGCAGGATGAGGCCGTCGACGGCGATGCCCACCACCTTTCCGTTCTGGTAGAAGACCGCGTCCGCATCCACGGCCGCCACCTCCGTCGAGGTGGCGAAGTAGTCGACGAGGCTGTCGTTGCGCAACTCAGCCAGGTAATGGTCGCCCCAATGCGCCGCGCTCCCGCGATCCAGCCGAACCACCGTCGGCGGCGGAGCGTAGCCGGCGTAGCTGGCCACGGTCGTCTCATCGGTGACCACGAAGGGGATCTCGACCTCATCGACCTCCAAGGCCCGCGCATGCCCCACGGTCTTCTGCAACACCGTGGTCTCGCCGGGCGCCAGCACGTCCTTGAGGGCGAAACCAGCCCTTGCTGTGCCCACCTCCTGACCCCCGACCTTCAGGCTGTAGCGGCCGCTGACATGGTAGACGTAGGTATCGGAGGGGTTGCGCACGAGGGCCGTGATCACCAACTCGGTTCCGCTCATCACCTGCCGGGCGTAGAAGCTGCTGCCGACGACGTCCAAGCGCACCTGGGCCCGGGCCGGCGGCGCGGGGCTCAGCGTCAGCCCGACGGACAGGCCCAGGACGGCGGCGAGCAGCAGGTAGCGGCGCGTGTGCATGGGAAGCCTCCCGGTGGATGGTGCGGTCGCTGGCCTGGTCATGGTGCGCCCCGCACCGCCGGCTGTCAAGGGGTCTGGCCGGCCAGCCAGGGCAGAACGGCGACGAAGGGTCCGCCCGCGGCCGGGGCGGTGGACGTCGCCCCCCGCGGGGCCGCAGGCGGGGGCGCGGGGGGGCGGAGTGCCGGCGGGGGGGGGGGGGGCCTCGCCCGCCAGG
>JBGAUA010000028.1:0-3710 GCA_044228875.1 Anaerolineae bacterium | reverse complement strand
CCTGCTGGCGGGCCAGGAGTTCGGACAAGCGACTGCCGTAGCGGGCCAGCAGGCTGGCCTGATCGGGCAGGCCGACACCCGGTGGTGGCGGTGGCACCGGTTCCCGCGGCGCCTCGGACTGGGCCGGCATGGCCGTCGGCGCCCGGAAGCAGTCCAGGTCGGCCTTGTCCACCAGCCCGTCGCCGTCGTTGTCGACGCCGTCCAGGCAGGCGGCTACCGTCGACTCCCGACAGCCGGGGTCGGCCTGGTCTACCCGATCGTCATAGTCGTTGTCGATGCCGTCGGCGCAGGCGGGCAGGCCGCTCTCGGCGCCGTGGTTGCTGCACAGGCTCTGATCGGGGAGGGCATCCCAAAGCCGCTGGACCTCAGCGCGGTAGGCGGCGGCCAGGGGGCGGTGGCCCCGGACGATCACCGTGTTCTCGTCGTTGGCCTCGCCGCCGGCAGCGGTCCAGTTGGTGCTGCCGGTGATCACTGTCGGCAGGTCGCCGGCCGCGTCGACCACCGCCAGCTTGTCGTGGACCTTGCCGCCGAACACTTCGACCTTCACCGGCAGGCCGGCCTGGCAGAAGCGGTTGTCCTCGCTGGCCTGGTTCTTCTGCCCGACGGCATCCCAGACGCCGGTGAAGCGCATGCCGCCGGCGCTCTTTGAGAGCACGATGTCCGCCAGACGATCGCTGGTCCAGTAGAACATGGCGAAGGCCAGTTCCTGTCGCGCCGCGATCAGCACGCGCCCCACCGCGTCCTCCACCCCGTCGGAGGGCGAGAAGCGGACCTCCACCGTGACGCCTTCGGCAAAGCGGAAACGGTGGGGCGTGTCGTCCAGCTTGTCCCGCGAGAAGCGCCCGGCGACGAACATCTCTTCGAACTCGCGCCGATAGGCCGCGGCGATCTGTGGCGAGCGGAGTTCCAGGGCGTTTTCCTGGTTGTAGGTCATGCCGCTGTCGGTCCAGTTGACCGATCCGGTCCATACCCGCTCGCCGTCGACCACCATGAACTTGTTGTGCTGCAGGCTGCCGCGCTTGCGGTCAGAGCGCACGGGGATGCCGGCCGCGCGCAGGCGTTCGTACTGCAGGCCGTCCGCCGGCTCGCCGTCGGATTGCTCGTCGTCGGCCACGACCCGCACCCGGATGCCGCGGCTCGCGGCCGCCAGCAGGGCATCGGTCAATCGCGCCCGCCGCAGCTCGTAGATGGCGGCGTCGACGCTGACCGCCGCGCCATCGATCAAGCCGATGAGCGCCCGCTCCAAGGCGCTGGTATCGGCTGAAGTCCCGACGGCCCAGAGGCGGTCCGGGTCACTCAGATGGAGGCGGTAGTCCAGCACCCCCAGCACGAAGTCCTCGTCCAGCTCTCCGTCGCAGTCGTCGTCCTTCACGTTCAGGCGCTCGGGCGCATCCGGATGAACCGCCGGGTCGGCGTCATCGCAGTCCTCGGCCTGTTCCTCGGGGCCTTCGCCGCCGGCCTCCCAGTCGATGTTGGGCGAATAGAAGAAGCCGTCGCCATCGCCGTCAGCCTGCGAATTGCGCGGCGTGCCGCCGGGCGCCCCCAAGCCCCAGGCCCCAGGCTGGTCGCCGGGCACCTCGGGACGGCGGCGCAGCATCGAGCGCCAGCTGCCGGCCTCGCCGGAGAACCAGGCCCCGGCGCGGCCGGCGCGATCGATCTCCAGGCCGCCCGCATCGGTGAGGCGCAGGTCCTCGCCGGTGTTGCCCAGATTGCCGGTGTAGATCTGATCGCTGTGAGGCGACGCGCTGTCGTCGTCCGTCCGCTCCAGCAGGTAGGTGCCGCGGGCCGGAAGGACACCGGTCAGGCTGATGGCCGGGGTACCGTCGACGGCGGCCAGCCGCCAGCCTCTGAGGGCAATGTCCGCGGCAGTACCGTTGGCCAACACCATCCACTCGTCGTTGGGGTCGTCGCGGTTCCCCATCCATACGATCTCAGAGACGTAGACGGCGGGGATGACCTGGGCCCGGACGGCGGGAGCCTCGCGCCGGACCAGGGGCAGGGGCGCCAGGACGATGGCCCAGACCAGGGCCGTAGCCAGCAGCGAACGGACGGGTCGCAAACGGGCGTTACGCATGCGCGGGGCCTCCAAGGCGGTCGTGGGTCGCCTGATGTGGCGCCGGGGCTGTCGCGATCGTGGCGCCTAAAGGGCGCCAACCTGACGCGGTCGCATGATAGCAGCGTCTGTCGTTTGCGCTGCTCGCCTTCGGCTGCCGCACCGGCGAGGACAGGTCGCCGTGATCGCTCTGGGTCGGCCCGACCGTACTGGTCCCCGCCGCCCCCTTCTGCCATAATCCTCGCCATGACCCTCATCACCCCTGATCAGATCCCCGCCGGGCAGGAATTGCCCTTCCGCCACCGTCGGCCGGAATGGCTCAAGGTGCGCGCTCCTTGGGGCCAGTCCTATCAGGACCTCAAGGGCCTCATGCGCCAGGAACGCCTGCACACGGTCTGTGAGGAGGCGCGCTGCCCCAACATCGGCGAATGCTGGGGGGCGGGCACGGCCACCTTCCTGATCATGGGCGACACCTGCACGCGCAGCTGCGGCTTCTGCGCCATCAAGACCGGGCGCCCCACGGCATTGGACGTGTTGGAGCCGGAGCGCGTGGCGCGGGCCATCCAGGAACTGAATCTGACCCACGCGGTCATCACCTCGGTCAACCGCGATGAGCTTCCGGACGGCGGGGCGGCCATCTTCGCCCGCAGCATCCGCCGCTCCCGAGAGCTGACCCCCGGCTGCTCCATCGAGGTGCTGATCCCCGACTTCCGCGGCGACCGCTCCGCCCTGCGGCAGGTGATGGACGCGGCCCCCGAGATCCTCAACCACAACCTCGAGACGGTGCCGCGCCTGTACCGTACGGTGCGCCCGCAGGCGCTCTACCATCGCAGCCTGGACATCCTGCGCTGGGCCAAGGAGATGGACCCCACGGTGCTGAGCAAGACCGGCATCATGGTGGGCCTGGGCGAGACCTGGGAAGAGCTGGAAGCCCTGATGCAGGATCTGGCGGCCATCGAGGTGGACATCTTCACCGTGGGCCAGTACCTGCGCCCCACCGAGGCCCACCTGCCCATCCAGCGCTACCTGCGGCCGGAGGAATTCGACGCCATCCGCGAACGCGGCCTGGAGCTGGGCATCCGCTGGGTGGAGAGCGGCCCCCTCGTGCGCTCTTCGTACCGCGCGGAGCAGCAGGTGGCCCGGCTCTCGGCCCGCAGCCCGCATGACGGGGGCGCCGCGATCCACGCCTGACCTCCGCTTACCTGGCCCGACGGATGCGGATCCAGATCGAGCCTCCTGGCCGTCGCGCGCCGTGCATGCGGGTCGACGACCCGCGGATCTGGGACCCAAGTCATGCCCCTCATCGACCTCCACAGCCACAGCACCGCCTCCGACGGCACCCTGACGCCCACGGCACTGGTCGCCGCCGCGGCAGGAGCCGGCGTCACGCACCTGGGGCTGACGGATCACGACAGCATGGACGGCATCGCCGAGGCCCAGGCACGCGAACTTGCCACGCGCATCGTCAGCGACCGCAACAGCGCGCTCGAAACGCTCTCGCGCGAGGAACTTGGCATCGACCCCGCCGAACTGGGCGGCTCAGCCTGGGAGGCGGCCATCACCTCGTTCCTGCTCTTCTCGATCGGCGCCCTTATCCCCGTGCTGCCGTTCTTTCTCTTGAGCGGCATGACGGCCGAGATCGTGAGCCTCGTGCTCA
>JBGAUA010000289.1:0-2498 GCA_044228875.1 Anaerolineae bacterium | reverse complement strand
GTATTCTCAGCCTCGTTCGCTTCCCCGGTCAGGGTTCCCGCTGTGACACAATGACAGCGGCGGATTGGGGCGGGATGGCATCATCTTGGGAAGTCGATGCGTCCGACGGCCCGTGCTTCATCGGGCTCAGAGATGTCGACGACGATGAGCGACCTCGGCCGCCCAGAGGCCCAGCCGCTCTCGTCAGTGATGAAGATGTTTCGGCCTTCCAGGGCTAGCGGGTGATCGTACTCGCCGTACTGGCCCTTGGTCTGAAGCGGAAGGGTGCTCAGTAGCTTCGGCCCGACGCCTCGGCCTGGCTGATCCGACGGCATCCAGTGACTGAAGACATACAGCGCTTCGGTACCGTCGCGACAGCCACGGGTCAGGACGGCCAGGCGTTCGGCCCCGACGGAGAGGAACCCGTCGCAGTCTCCGAAGTCGTGGCCTTCTGCTGTCACCGTGACGGGATGATCGATGTCTCGCGCATCGACCACCATCAGCCCACCGGATTGGAAGCCGTAAACAACGGACCCCCACATGGCGAGTGAGCTCAGGCGGTGCCATGACTTCTCGGTATCGGGCAGCTTGAGCCGTCCCGCCAGGCGTGGCGAAGTGTGCTCAGTCAGATCCAGGAACTGCAGTGCTGTTCCAGCCAAGTGGTAGCCGAACACCACGCCTGCCTGCCCGGCTACCGCCAAGTGAAGTCCGAACAGGCCGATGTCGAGATAGCCCTTTGGCTGTGCTGACCTGGACGGAGACAGATCGATCGCCGACAACTTCAGACGGAGGTCACCGGTCGGTTCGAAGCCGACCGTCGGTAAGTGAGCCATGGAGGCGCTGACCGCGACATCAAAAGTAATGTCGTGAATCATGGTCGTGCTTTCCGGCGCAGGCATCGACTTGCCCGCGGACCTGAACGACAGCAGGGTCGATTCGACCCGATCGGGTCTGTCGGGTTCGTTACCGGTCGTGCACAGGACGACGACGCGAGCTGCAGTGGCCACCGTTCGGCCTCTCCCGCCGGGGCAGGCAGCCAGAGACATGCGTCCCACTTCTCGAGGTCGGCTGGGCTCCGAGACGTCTACGACCACCAATGCTGCGCCGCCGAACTGCAAGTAGGCCATGTGATCCTGGACGGCGACACCTGTCAGTGTGCCAGCCAGTGCCGGCTGCCTGGCGGTGCTGATGTCGAAGGGAACGTTGGGTAGAAACAGCCGGAACGCGTCAACCGCCTCGCTGGAGATGGACCGTTCCATCAACCGTCCATGGACTCTGGCGCCGGCCAGGGGGAACAGGACGATCATGACCAGACAGGACAGGCAAAGTCGGGTTGGCACAGCAACCTCCCTCGTGTCTCAGACGAGCCGACGGCGAGCGTAGTTCGGTTCGAGGATCTTACCATGGCTCGAATTGCCTGGTTGCGCTGTCGGGAGCGCAAGCCACGGTAGGGCGGTAGCAGAGTCATTCAAGTGGGAGACATCCGGCATGATCGGACCAACCGGGCGGGATTGCGTGGCCTGGGACCGCCTGGCGATCCACGGCGAAGCAATCCCGCCCGATCAACTGAAAGTCGCTGTTCGTCGCCGTCACGAACGACTTTGCTACCGCCCCCGCACGGCCATCGCCAAAGCGGAGCCAGCAGCATATAGTAACCCCCATCGTGCGCGCCGCGCCGCGGGTTCGCCCGCGAGCTGTTCTTCGGGAGGTGCCTCGTGTCCAAGTTGACCTGGCCGACCAGGCTGTCGCTGCTGTGTCTCGTGACCGTTGGATTGTTCATCGTCGCGCTCGGGCGGCGCGGCCTCCCGTCCGTGCGCGGCGGACCGAGTGTTCCCGTGCAGACCACGCCCACCCGCTCGCCGCTGCCAAACCTCGTGGCCGTGTCCAGCGAGTGGCGCCAGGCGGGCAGGGGCGAGATGCGCTATTGCGTCAGTCCTTCGGGTCCGCCCCGCGGCCTAAGGGTCTGCGTGGTCAACCGCGGCGACGCCCCGGCCGGGCCTTTCACCCTGGCGCCGGACGGCGCGCCGGATGTTGTACGGGCCAGCAGCCCGGGGCTGCAGCCGGACGAAGAGGTCTGCCTGCTGCTGGTCGGGATGGAAGGGCTGGGGGTCGTGGTTGATTCCCAGGGCACCGTCGCAGAGAGCCAGGAAGGCGACAACTGGTACCCGCCGCTGCCTGAGCCCACGGTGGAGGTGGAGCCCCATCCAACCTGCCAGCCGACCGAGACGCCGATGCCCGGAACTCCCGCCGCCACCGTCGAACCCCTTCCGGATCTCGCCGGCTACGGCTGGACCTTGATGGACCAGTCGCCCACAGGCTGCCTACGCGAGGGCGACCCCCAGGTCTGGATCTCACAGCTCGTCGTGGCCAACGATGGCAACGCGCCGGCCGGCAGCTTCCGGGTGGCCATGGAACGGGGCGATCTCACCCTGTGGACGCTGTCGGAGCTCCCAGCCGGGGCCGTGATGCGCCGAAGGGGGGGCGGAATGGGCGGGGGCTGGCTGTTGATCGACGCCGAC
>JBGAUA010000288.1:0-2552 GCA_044228875.1 Anaerolineae bacterium | reverse complement strand
CCATCTCGCCATCCGCGTCAGGCCAGAGCCGCGGCGATGGTCTGGCTGGTACCGCCGGCTCACCGCCGGCTGTTGGTCGCGTCGCGCCGGGTGGGAACCGGCCGCGCGTGTCGGACGGCTACCTTCGCGGCCGGGTAACGGATGTCGAGGGTCGGGCCATCGCCGCCGCCGAGGTCACCGCCTATCGCCAGGACCGGACCGGCCTCTTCGTGCAGCGGACGGACGCCGACGGCCGCTATGCCATCCTCTTGCCGTGGGGGCGTTACCGCTTGGAGGCTCGGGCTTCGGGCTTCGCCAGCCGATGGTACCGGCAGGCGCCGGCTGCCGAGACGGGCGCCATCCTGCAATGGGACGTAGACTCGCCCGATTCCGCCGTGGATTTCGCGCTACCATCGGCGCCGATGCCGGTGGAGAGTGGAGGTTGACATGTTCAGACTGCCCCGCCCCCATCTGCCCTTCGTGCTGTTCCTGGCCATGGGTCTGTTGGCGCTGCTCGGAGCGTCGACCCGCCGCGGGGACGCTGAATCCCCGTCGCCATGGAGAGCTTGGGGAGGCAGAGTCGGTCCTTTGGCCGCCGAGGCCGGGGGCCCGGCCTTCCTGGCCTGGGGTACGCGGATCCACCAAGTCTCGGAACCTGGAGCGCCGCTCGCGTTGCACGAGCGACTGGCATTGCCGGAGGTAGTGGAAGGACTGGCGGTGGGGCAGGGCTTGCTGGCCGCGAGCAGCCGTGCGCCGAGCGGCGCGGCTGCGGCTGAGTTGCGGCTCTGGTCATTGGATGCCGGCGCAAGGTTGATCCCGGTGGGTCAGGTCGTCGCCTTGCCGGGAAAGGAGGTCGGCGCGGTCGCCATCGGCTATGCCCGAGCCATCGTCCTGACGGAGCGTGGCGTCGCCGTGATTCGGCTCAAGGATCCGGAGCGGCCGACGCTGGAGGTCGAGGTCGCGGTCGGGGCCCCCGCGGGCGCACGCTCCTGGGATGGCAGCATCGCTCTCGCCGCAGGGCGGGCCTGGCTGGCCCGCCCTTGGGGCCTTGAGACCGTAGACCTGTCGCGCTTGGAGTCGGAGCTCGGAACTCCGGCATTGCGGCGGCTGGACGACGTGCCCACCCGGGATGTCGTCGCGACCACCGACCACGTCTTCGCCCTGCGAGCCGACGGCAGACTGACCGTTCTCGCGGCGGCAGACGGCCGGCTGCTGATGGAGGCTCAGGTTGCCGATCAACCGCTGGCTGTGGCGGCCGATGGCGAACGGCTGTTGGTGGTGGACCACTCAGGCCGGCGCCTACGTTGGTACGGCCTGGCCGAGGGTCGGCCGCTGTGGCGAGGAGACCAGACCCTGCTGCCACAAGGTTCGAACCGGGGCCAGTTGTTGCTCCGCGATGCGGCGGCCCTGCTGTCTCTCGAAGGCGCCGGTCTGCTGCGCTCCGAGTCGCCCGGCGCCGCGGTCGTGGCCTTGCCGCTGCTGCCCGCGCCGCGCCAGATCTGGCCCGAGCGGGAGCGGATCTGGGTGGCGGCCGGTACCGCCGGGCTGTGGACGCTGACCGGGACGGCCGATTCGCCGTCCCTGGCCATCAACGGTCTGCTGCTGCTGGCGGGCCAGGGTGGCCTCCACCTGGCGAATCCCGACCTGCCCAGCGCTGAGCGGGTGGTGGAGGTCCAGGCCGTGGCTGCCCGCGGGGCGACGGTGTTCGTCCTGACCGCCCGGGATGGTCTCGTGGTACTGAGCCGCGATGGGAAGGAGGGGCTGCGGATTGCCGCACAGCTGCTCGGGGTGGCGACCGGTCCTGGGGCCGCAGGTCTGCTGCTCGACGAGCGGCGTCTGGTCGGCCTCACTGCCGGTGGCGGCATCTTCACCGTGGACGTCACGGACGCCGACCAGCCGCGATTGCTGGGGGTCACCAACGATCTGGGGATCCTGGACCTCGCCCCGCTGGGAGCTGAACGGCTGGCGCTCGTCGGCATGGGGGCGCTGGGTCGAGGGCGCTTCGGCGTGGCCGCACTGCCAACGGCGGGCGCCGTTCTGCCGCCTGCCGTCTGGCTGGATCTCGATGCCGTCTTCAGCCGCGCTGCCGCCGCGGATCGGACGGTTGTCATCAGCGGGGCCAGCGAGGGCATCGCGATGGTCGACTGGGATGCCGTCGGCGGGCCGCACCTGTCGCAGCGGCTCCCAGGTGCGCTGAGCGGTCGCGTGGGCATGCGCGGTGACCTGCTGCAACTGACAGATGCCCAGGGCCTCGCCTGGATCCTGCGTCTTCCCGGCGGCGGCCTGCGGCCTCTAGGTCGCGTGAGCCTGCCCGCCCCGGGGCTGGCAGGCGGCGTCGGCCGCGATGTGATCGACGCCGGCGATGCCCTCTACCTGCCGCGGGGACAAGCGGGGGTCCTGCGCCTCGCGTCGGCGCGCACGGCAGCTGCCACCGGGCCGGAGGATGCGCGCATGACGTCGGCGTTCCTGCCGGCGCTCGAAGTCGGAGGAACGTTGCGGTCTCAGCGCTGCCACCAGACCGATGCCTGGCTGCTGCTCCTGGATGACCGCCTCCCGGTCGTCGCACCGACACC
>JBGAUA010000287.1:0-2559 GCA_044228875.1 Anaerolineae bacterium | reverse complement strand
CGGACACGGAACCGTCCTCACCGTCGCGACGCAGGTCGATCGGGAGCCGCGCGCCGGGACCCGCCGCACGGATGATCCGGGACATCTGCTTGGGCCCGGAGACCGGCTTGCCGTCCACGGAGAGGATGACGTCGCCGTGCTTCAGCAGATCGGTGGCGGGCGAATCCTCGAGCACCTCCACCACCCAGGGCTTGGTCGCCACCGGCTCGCCGACCTCGCGCAGTGCCGCGATCCTGGCCTTCTCCTGGGAGTCGCTGAACTGATCGGCACCCGCCTGCTGCGCCTCGTCACCCGAGGTGTCCGGCGGGTAAAGGATCGCCGTGGGCACGACCGTGACATCCGGATCCAGCCATCCTGTGAAGGCCTCAAAGAGCGTGAGATCGCCGAAGGGCCCGCCCCGCTCAGATACCGTGGTCATTTCCAGCAGACCGTTCGTCGGGTACACGTCAGCGCCCTCGATGGTGATGACAGGCTTGCCGTCGGACTCACCGAGGACATCGAACATCGGCCCTGGGGACAGCCGCACGTAGGGCACCGAGATGAACTCCATCGCACCGAGCACGACCAGCCAGCAGACCAGCGCGAGGACGATCACCTTCTTGCGCGGCGTATCGAACCAGTGCCTCACCGATCACCCCGCAGGACCCGCTGCAGTGCCCGCAGGTCCTTGTCCCGCACTGTGCGCCGCGCGGGCCGCTGCCGCCACCAGATGATCGCGACGATCACCACGGCGGGCAGCCACCACAGCAGTACGGACATGGGATCAGGGTACGCAAGCGTTCCACCGAGGGCGTAACCGCGCGCCGTGGCTGTCACGGGCGGTCGTCGTAGCCTAGAAGTCCACGATGTGAACAGGCGGATGTGATGAGCGGCGATCTTCCTTTCGGGTTCTCCCCCAACCCCGACGATCCCAACAACCCCGGCGGCGGCCCGGGCGGCTTCGACATGTCGCAGCTCGGCGCGATGCTGCAACAGCTCGGCGCGATGCTGCAGAGCGGCCAGAACACCCCTGCCGGACCCGTCGACTGGGATCTGGCCAAGAACCTCGCACGCCAGGCGATCAGCCAGAAGGGCGACCCGTCGGTCAACGACAACGACGTGCGCCGGATCGGCGAGGCGTTCGACCTCGCGCAGGTGTGGCTGGACCCGGCCACCACCTTCCCGGCCGGAACCGCAACACCCGGTGTGTGGAGTCGCAGCGAATGGCTCGAGAACACCTGGCCGGTGTGGCAGCAGATCATCGAACCCATCGCCGAGGGAGTGCAGCAGACGCTGACCTCCATGCCGGACATGGGTCAGGTCAACCTGCAGGACCTCGGGATCCCCGGGCTTGCCGAGAGCATGCCCGAGGGCATGCCCGACCTCAACGCGCTTGCCGGGCCACTGATGAACATGGCCAAGCGCATGGGCGCGGCGATGTTCGGCGCGCAGGTCGGCAACGGCCTCGCAACACTGGCCGATGACGTTCTCGGCGCAGCCGATGTCACCATCCCGTTGACCAGCGACGGGCGCCCGGCGCTCGTCAGCGAGAACGTGAAGGCGTTCGGCGCGGACCTCGATGTCGAACTCGCCGACCTCTACCTGTATCTGGCCCTGCGGGAGGCAGCCCACCAGCGCCTCTACGCCCACGTACCGTGGCTGCGCACCGCCGTCGAGACCGCTGTGCGCGTCTACGCCTCGGGCATCTCCGTCGACACCAGCAAGATCCAGGAGGCGTTGCAGGGCATCGACCCCAACGATCCGCAGGCGATCCAGGACGTCATGTCCTCCGGGGTCTTCGAGCCGGCCCAGACCGAGGAGCAGAAGCAGGCGCTGTCGCGCCTCGAGACGCTGCTGGCCCTCATCGAGGGATGGGTGCAGGACGTGGTCATCGCCGCCATCGACGGGCGCATGCCGTCAGCTGAGCGCCTCGCGGAGACCATGCGCCGCCGGCGCGCCTCCGGCGGCCCCGCGGAGAAGACCTTCGCCACTCTGATCGGCCTGGAACTGCGCCCCCGCGCACTGCGTGAGGCCAGTGCGCTGTGGGCGCAGGTGCGCGAAGGGCGTGGGATCGAAGGCCGCGACGGTGTGTGGCGCCACCCGGACCTCATCCCCACCGCCGAGGATCTGGCCGATCCCACCTCCTGGCTGGAGGCCACCGGGGACCTCGAGAGCTGAGAGAAGTTCTGTCAACAGCCGGTGCATAACCGAAAGCCCTGATCACGCGGCGCGTCCTCGCGACACGATCTGGGGTCGCGAAGGGGTTGTCCCCAGCCGCCCACACCCCGATCGACAGGCCGTCCCCCGGCAATCCACAGCCTTGTCAACATCGGTGGAAACCGGTGGCCCGATCTGTCTGGACGGCTGCGAGTGGCCACCTCTAGCGTCAGTCGTGAACGAGGCCCCCGAGAGGGAAGCGGACCGCAGGGGAAGGCGGGAAGCAGACCAACCGGGGGCCTCGCTCTATGTCTGGGCGGAGCCCCCGCTGTTGACGCGTTGTTGGGATGACACGCCCGCGTGTCGCCCAACAACACAACAACGAGTGTGCAGCCTCAGTGTTCGTCGCCGGGCTCGACGAGT
>JBGAUA010000286.1:2281-2560 GCA_044228875.1 Anaerolineae bacterium | reverse complement strand
ACTGCGAGCGGCCGTGGGAGCGATGGCGTGATCATACGTAGGCCTCTTGGGTGGCGGAGGGGCGGAGTCGTTGTGGGATGTGGGCGGCCGGTGGGTTCGGATGGCCCGGCACATGGTCGCCAAATGATAGTGGGCGGCCGGCGCCAACCGGAACTGCCGCGGGGCAGGCCGAGAGGCCGATCCAGTCGCGCACTGACCAGCGCCGCGCTGCCGGATGACCGCGAACCGCTCACCGTGAGCCATTGAGTATAATGGCTTTCATGCCCGGTGAACCCGTCC
>JBGAUA010000286.1:0-2271 GCA_044228875.1 Anaerolineae bacterium | reverse complement strand
CTAGGCTCGCCCCGGTCGCGGCGGCGGACCGTACGGCCCACGATCCTGCTGGTCGGCCTGCTGCTTGCCGGCTGCGCTGGTCGAGCGGCGCCATCCGACGAAGCCGGATCGAGCGGCGGGTCGACCAATGGGTCGACCGACGGGCCGCCGACGGTGCGCTTCACCGACATCGCCGCGGAGGCCGGACTGCGCTTCACGCATGCCAACGGCATGACGGGACGGCGCAGCTTCGTGGAGATGATGGGCTCTGGTGGCGGTTGGCTGGACTATGACAACGACGGAGACCTGGATGCCTACCTGGTGCAGGGCGCGCCGGTAGGGGAAGGCGCGGCGTCGTCCGCCGCGGAGGGCGGCCTGCGTGGCGGCCGCCTGTTTCGCAACGATGCCGAGCGTGGGAGCGATGGCGCCTTGCGGCCGCGGTTCACCGACGTGACGGAGGCGTCCGGGATCCGCAGCCTGGCCTACGGCATGGGGCTGGCCGCGGGCGACTACGACAACGACGGTTGGACGGACCTCTACCTGACCCACTGGGGGGCCAACCAACTGTACCGGAACCGCGGCGACGGCACCTTCGAGGACGTCACCGCCGCCGCCGGGGCCGGACTCGACGACCCGCGCTGGTCGACGGCCGCGAGCTTCGTGGACTACGATCGAGACGGATGGCTGGACCTGCTGGTGGTCAACTACGTGGACTATCGGCTGGAGAACGACCATCCCTGCTATGCCGCCTCGACGGGGCGCCCGGACTATTGCGGCCCGGCCAGCTACAAGCCGGCTGCCGACCGCCTCTTCCGCAACCGCGGGGACGGCGGCTTCGAAGATGTCACCCTGCCGATGGGCCTCGGCGCCCGTGACGCCTCCGGATTGGGCAGTGCTGTCCTGGACGTGAACGCCGACGGCTTCCTGGACCTGTTCGTGGCCAACGACGCGATGGAGAACGACCTCTGGGTGAACCAGGCCGGCGGAGGCTTCGAGAACCAGGCGCCGATGTCCGGGACAGCGCTCAACCGGCTGGGCGTGGCCGAGGCGAACATGGGGATCGGCGCCGCGGACCTGGACGGCGACGCCGACGAGGACCTCTTCGTGACCCACTTGAACGGTGAGACCAACACCCTGTACCTCAACGACGGCCAGGGCCTCTTCGAGGACCGCACCGGTGCCTCCGGCCTGGGCGAGCCCAGCCTGCCCATGACCGCTTTCGGTGTCGGGGTCCTTGACCATGACCTGGACGGCGACCTGGACCTGTTGGTGGCCAACGGGGAGGTGCGCGTCATCGACGAGCAGGACGCCGCGGGCGACCCGCTGCCCCTGCGGCAGCCGCTGCAGTTCTTCACCAACCTGGGCGGCGGTCGATTCGTCGATCACAGCCGGGCGGCCGGCCCTTCCTTCCAGGATCTGGACATCGGGCGCGCCGTGGCTGTGGGGGATGTGGACAACGATGGTGATCCCGACGCCTTGGTGACCTTCAATAACGGTCCGGTGCGGCTGTTGCGCAACGACCGCGTCGGAGCGGCCTGCTGGCTGGGCCTGCGGCTTGTCGGCACGCCCGGCGGCCGGGACATGCTGGGGGCGCAGGCCCGTCTGGTGCTTGCCGCCGACGCGGTCGACGGCCGGACCGCCGCGCAAGCGCGGCGCGTGCAGACCGACGCGAGCTACCTTTCCGCCCAGGATCCGCGGCTGATCTTCGCCTGCGCCGCCGCCGCGCCCCAGTCCGTGGAGGTTCTGTGGCCGGACGGGAGCAAGGAGGGCTTCGGCGACCTGCCGCCGGGCCGCTACCATACCTTGATCCAGGGCCGGGGCCAGGCGGTCATCAGCCTCCGATGACCCGTCGGCCCGTCGCCGCCCGGCCCGCGCGAGGGCGCGGTGGCCCTTCATCTCCGCCGGCCGCGGCTTCGGTCGCGTCCCGGCGCCGGGTCTGGCCCGCGGTGGGGCTGATCCTGTTGGCCTCAGGCATCGCCTTGGCGGCCTTCCGGCTCTG
This sequence comes from Anaerolineae bacterium, assembly GCA_044228875.1. Taxonomy (GTDB): domain Bacteria; phylum Chloroflexota; class Anaerolineae; order Epilineales; family Epilineaceae; genus Epilinea. The sequence goes on along the minus strand of JBGAUA010000286.1, from coordinate 293 downwards.
GCCTGCTTCGGCCGGTCGCCCGGCGTCGCCGGCCGATGGGCCGCCGGCCACGGTGGTCCTGCCCCCGATGGAGGCCTTGAGCCCCGCGGTGCGCGAGCAGATCATCGCCGCCCACCGCGAGGCCGAGGCCCAGGCCGACGCTCCGGCCGCCCAGCGGGCGGCAGCATGGGGATCGCTGGGGCAGGTGCTCCTGGCCTATGGTCTCGATGCGGCCGAGCCGGCCTTGCGGAATGCGGCCGTCTCCGACCCCGCGGCGTACCGCTGGCCGTACTACCTGGGCCGCTTCTACCAGT
>JBGAUA010000285.1:0-2603 GCA_044228875.1 Anaerolineae bacterium | reverse complement strand
CTGGGGGAGGACGTCGAGGCGGTAGGCCCGCTGGATTTTCAGCACCGGCGGCCGGTGTCCCGGTGCGGCGTCGGGTTCGGCCCACAACAGGGTGAAAAAGCCGCGATCCTCCGCGCGATGATAGAGCGCGGCTTCGTCCAGCCGGGCCAGCCGGAGATCCCGCTCAGCTTCCGCGCCGCCTCAGGACTCTGGGAAAGCGCCCCCTTCCTGCCGCGGCAGGACACCTATGACCTGACGGTGGACGGCGAGGCGAGCGGCGCCTGCCGCGGCTTCCTCTACGTCGGCGAGACCGGCGTGGTCTTCAGCGACTCCGGCGTCCAGGCGCCCCCGACGGTGTCCGAGGACTTCGAATCCGGCAAGCTGACCGACTGGGTCACCGACGGCGGCGGCTGGGCCCTGGCCCAGAAGGAAGCCGGCGATCGCTCGCGCAGCGGTTCCTGGGCCCTTACCGACAGCCCGATCACCGACGCCAACCCCTCCGGGCGCTACGGCCCCTCCTGGGATGCCAAGGTGACCTATGTGCATCCCATCGACATGCTGGAGATCCCATCGCCGCAGCTGGTCTTCTGGCACAAGTACCGCTTCGCGGCCGGTGACTCCGGAGCCCTCGAGGTGCGGGTCGCCGGGAACTGGGTACCGGTGAAGACCTTCATGGACGTCTCCGGGGGCTGGAAGGCGGAGATCATTCCCTTGGACGCCTACAGCCGCGAGAACCAGCTGCAGTTCCGCTTCCGCCTGCGGACGGACGTCCGCGACAACACGCTCGACGACGGCTGGACCATCGACGACGTGGTCCTCGGTTCCGGCGGCCGCGGCAACGGGCGCTTCGACCAGGTGCTGTCGGGCCAGGGCACCGGCGAGCCGGCGGTCGACGACGCCAAGATCACCCTCTTCCGCCGCAACGCGGACACCGGCGTCTGGAGCCAATGGGCGCCGGCGCCCGGTAGCCCGCAGGTGAACCCGCAGCAGACGGATGCCATGGGCCGCTACGGCTTCTACGGCCTGCCGGTGGGCGAATACCGGGTGACGGCCGAGAGCCGCAAGTACGGCATCCGCCAGACGCCGATCATCCCCATCTGGGATGGCGTCTTCGCCCGCGAGATCCCCATCCTGGCCGGCGAACCCATCTACCTGCCGTCCGTGCGCCGAGGCTTCCAGTAAGCTCTCGGCCACGGTCGCCGGCGACCGAACCGGCTTGCGGGCGGGAGCGAGTGATCGCTTCCGCCCGTCGTCGTTTGATCGAGCCCCTCTGGGCTCGCCGCTATGGGCCGCGTCTCCGAGGGCCCAGCCAAGTGAACCGGATACCCACATGAACTTTGAACAGTTGGGCCTGCTTCCCGCCGTCCTGCGCGGCGCCGCCACCTTGAAGTACGCCGAGCCGACACCCATCCAGCTGCAGGCCATCCCGGTGGTGCTGAAGGGCGGCGACGTGATGGGCCTGGCCCAGACAGGCACGGGCAAGACGGCGGCCTTCGTGCTGCCGCTGCTGCAGAACCTCCTGGAGGGGCCGAAGGGCCGCCTGCGCGCCCTGATCATCACGCCCACCCGGGAGCTGGCCGATCAGGTGGAGGAGGCGGTGCGCCAGTTGGGCCAGGGCACGGGCCTGACGAGCATGACCATCTACGGCGGCGTGGGAATGCAGCCGCAACTCGACGGCCTGCGCCGCGGCCGGGACGTGGTGGTCGCCTGCCCGGGACGCCTCCTGGACCATATCCAGCAGGGCAACATCGACCTGAGCGCCATCCGCATCCTGGTGCTCGACGAGGCGGACCAGATGCTGGACATGGGCTTCTTCCCCACCATCCGCAAGATCCTGGCCCGCCTGCCGGCGAGCCGGCAGAACCTGTTGTTCTCGGCCACGATGCCGGATGACGTCGCCAAGCTGGCGGCGGAGATCCTGCGCGACCCGGTAAGGGTGCAGGTGGGCCGCGGCGCGCCGGTGGAAACCGTCGCCCACGCCCTGTATCCGGTGCAGCATCATCTCAAGACGGGCTTGCTCAAGGCCATTCTGGCCAAGACGGACACGGATTCGGTGCTGGTCTTCACGCGAACGAAGTACCGCGCCAAGCGGGTGGCGCAGCAGTTGATCGCCGACGGCGTCTCGGCGGCCGAACTGCAGGGCAACCTGAGCCAGACGCGCCGGCAGGCGGCCCTGGCCGGCTTCCGCGACGGCTCGATCCGGGTGCTGGTGGCCACGGACATCGCGGCGCGAGGCATCGATGTGACGCAGATCTCGCATGTCATCAACTACGACATCCCGGACACGGTGGAGGCCTACACCCACCGCATCGGCCGCACAGGCCGGGCGGCCAAGACGGGCGACGCCTACACCTTCGTCGAAGCGGTCGACGCGGAAATGATCCGCGGCATCGAAAAGGTGCTGCGGCAGTCCATTCCCCGTCGCACGATCGAGGGCTTCGACTACAACGTGGCGGCGCCGCGCAAGGACACGGAGTTCGCCCGCCCGCCGCGCGAGCCGCGCGGTCCGGGCAAGGCCCACAAGCCGAAGCCGGTCGAGCGGTCCGCGCCGGCAGCCCGGGGCATGGAAGGCCATCGCGCGCCGCATCGTGGGCCGGAGGGCTGGCGCGAGCCGGGTGCCGGAT
>JBGAUA010000284.1:0-2624 GCA_044228875.1 Anaerolineae bacterium | reverse complement strand
CGCCGTCTCGCCTCGGTGACGCACGTCAGCACGACGCCGTCGCGCGCCGCCGCCACGAGCAGCGGATCGGTGCCGGGTGCGGCGAGCCACACGCGGCGGAGCGATCGGAGGGCGCCCGCGGCGACGGCCGGCCGCCCGCCGGCCCGCCGCGAGGCCTGGCGCCGACCTGGTTGCGGGACTACCGCCGCGCCGCGCTTCCGGGAGACCTGGCGGCTGGCGCGGTGGTCGCCGCGCTCCTCATCCCCCAGAGCATGGCCTATGCCCAGCTGGCGGGGCTGCCGCCCCAGGCCGGGCTCTACGCCAGCATTCTGCCCGTGGCGGTCTACGCCCTCCTGGGCAGCAGCCCCACCCTGGCCGTAGGCCCGGTGGCGATGGTCTCGCTGATGGTCGCCGCCGCCCTCGGCCCCCTCGCGGCCGCCGGCTCCGCCGACTACGCCGCCCTGGCCCTGACCCTGGCCCTGATGGTGGGCATCCTGCAGGCCGCGCTGGGTCTGCTGCGCCTCGGCGGCCTGGTGCACTTGCTGAGCCATGCCGTCATCGCCGGCTTCACCAGCGGGGCAGCCCTGCTCATCGCGGTGGGGCAGCTGCGGCCGCTCTTCGGTCTGAAGGGCACCGGCGGCGACCGACTGACGCAGCTGCTCGCCGGCCTGCCGGAGGCCGTCGGCCGGGCGCCCGCCGCCGGCGCCGCCCTGGGCCTGGGCACCCTCGCCGCCATCCTCCTCGTGGAGCGCCTGCGCCTGCCGCCGCGCCTTGCCGCCTGGCGCAAACTGGGTCCCCTGGCGGCCGTGGGTCTGGCCAGCCTGGCCGTGGTGCTCTGGCAGCTGGATGGCGCTGCCGGCGTCGCCGTGGTCGGTGCCGTGCCGGCGGGGCTGCCTCAATTCACCGGGCCGGCCTGGGACGCCGGCCTCTGGCGCGCCGGGGCCGCGCCCGCGGCGGTCAGCGGCCTGGCCGGATTCGCCGAGCGCTATGCCATGGCCCAGGCCTTGGCCGGGCGCCGCCGCGTCCGGCCAAGGCCCGATCGCGAGCTCCTGGCCCTGGGGGCCGCCAACCTCGGCGCGGCCGTCAGCGGCGCCTTCCCGGTGACCGGCGGCTTCAGCCGCACCATGGTCAACCAGGGCGCCGGCGCCACCTCCCCGCTGGCTTCCCTGGTCTCGGCCGGCCTCATGGCCCTGAGCGTGGCCTGGCTGACGCCCTACCTGGCGCGCGTGCCCCAGGCCGCCCTGGCCGCCGTGATCCTCGCCGCCGTCCTGCGCCTGCTCGACGTGGCCACCTTTCGCCGCCTCTGGGCCTACGACCGGGCCGAGGCCGCGCTCATGCTGCTGACCTTCGGCGGCGTCCTGCTTCTGGGCGTGGAGCGCGGGCTGCTCGCCGGTCTGGCCGCCACCCTGGCCCTGCAGCTGTGGCGCGCCGCCCAGCCGCATGTGGCCGTGCTGGGCCGCGTGCCGGACACCGAGCATTACCGCAACGTGCTGCGCCATCGCGTCCTCACCCAGCCGGCCGTGCTGGCCCTGCGCGTCGACGAGAGCCTTTCGTCCTTGAACATCGGCTTCCTGCGCGACCGCGTTCAGCGCGAGGTGGCCGCGCGTCCAGCGGCCCGGCATCTGCTCCTGGTCTGCAGCGCGGTCAACGGCATCGAGGGCGGCGCGTTGATGGAGCTGGAAGCCCTGGTGGCCGATCTCCGTGCGGCCGGCGTGACCACCCACCTGGCGGAGGTCAAGGGCCCCGTGCAGGACCGCCTGGACCGCGCCGGCTTCCCCGGCCGCCTGGCGGGGGGACGCATCTTCCTCAGCACCCATGAGGCCATGCGGCACCTGGAAAGCGCGCCGGCTGGGCTACCATTGGCGGCGTGACCGTTACCGCGAACTCCGCCGCCGACCGCCGCGCCGCCATCGAGGCCCTGATGGATGCCGAAGGCGGGCGCATCCACGGCTTGGCCCTGCGCCTCTGCGGCGACGCCGAGGACGCCGCCGACCTGGTGCAGGAGACCTTCCTCAGCGCCTGGCGCGGCTGGGACGGCTTCGAGGGGCGGGCGCAGGCCGGCACATGGCTCTATGCCATAGCGACCCGCGCCTGCCGGCGCATGCGCCGCCGACGCTCCGGCGCGCCTCCCGCGCCACTGCGCGCCACCGAGAACCTGTTGCCCGAGAGCGGCGCGGACATCGTGGACCTGCCGGATCCGGCCGCCGCCGACGCCACCGAGGGTCTGCTGCGCCGTGAAGCCCTGGCGGCGGTCACTGCGGCGGTGGCCGAGCTGCCGGAGCCCTTTCGCCTCGCCCTGGTGCTCAAGGACATCGCCGAGCTGCCGGTGGCCGACGTGGCCCGTATCCTCGGCCTCAAGGAGGCCACGGTCAAGACGCGGGTGCACCGCGCTCGCCTGGCCCTGCGGCAGGCTCTGGACCGGCAGCTGCCCCATCGCCCAGCACCGCCGCCGGAGCATGACCGGGCCGTCTGCCTGGACCTGCTGCAGGCCAAGCAGGAGGCCCTGGACCGCGGCGTGCCCTTCCCCGTGGCGCCCGCCGAGCTCTGTCAGCGCTGCCGGGCCCTCATGGGCACGTTGGACCTGGCCCAGGACGCCTGCCACCAACTGGGCCAGGGGGCACTCCCTCCGGCGCTGCGCGCTGCCC
>JBGAUA010000283.1:0-2677 GCA_044228875.1 Anaerolineae bacterium | reverse complement strand
TTGGGAGCAGCCCCAGGTCGCCGGTGCCTACAACTTTGGTCCGGAGACCGCCGAAGCGGCGACGGTGCGGGAGGTGATCGAGATGGCCCGTCTGACCTTCAGCGGCGGCGAGGCGCGCTACGGTCACGAGCCGACCGGTCCCCACGAGGCGCACTGGCTGGCCCTGGAGATTGCCAAGGCGCGGGTGGAGCTGGGCGTGCGGCCCCGCTGGCCGCTGGCCGAAGCGGTTCGCCGCACCATGAGCTGGTATCGGGCGCAGGGCGAGGGTGGCGATGCCCGCGCCCTGTGCGAGGCGGACATCGACGCCTACGAAGCCGCCCCATGAGCCGTTTCGAGATAGCCGACCTGCCTCTGGCGGGCCTCAAGCGGGTGGAGCGTCGGCCGCTGGCGGATGCCCGGGGTTTCCTGGCCCGCCTGTTTTGTGCCGGCGAACTGGCGGCGGCCGGCTGGACCGGACCGGTGGCCCAGATCAACCATACGCTGACCGTCAGCCGGGGCACACTGCGCGGCCTGCACTACCAGCGGCCGCCCCATGCGGAAATGAAATTGGTGAGCTGCCTGCGGGGCGAGGTGTGGGACGTGGCGGTGGATCTGCGCCCCGACTCGCCGACCTACCTCCGCTGGCATGCCGAGCGGCTGTCGGCGGACAACCACCGGGCGCTGCTGATCCCCGAGGGCTTTGCCCACGGGTTCCAGGCTTTGACGGACGGCGTGGAACTCCTCTACTGCCATTCGATGCCCTACGCGCCCGAGGCGGAAGCGGGGCTGAACGCGCTCGATGCGCGCCTGGCGATCAATTGGCCGCTGGCCGTGGCCGAGCGCTCGGCCCGGGACGGCGGCTTGCCCGATATCGACGAATCATTTGCGGGAGTCCGGTTATGAAGTGCCGGCATTGCGGCGCCGAACTGCGCCTGCCGTTCCTCGATCTGGGGGTGGCGCCCCCCTCCAATGCCTATCTCACGGCGGACAAGTTGCCGGCCGCCGAGGCCTGGTATCCGCTGCGACTGCTGGTCTGCGAGTCCTGCTGGCTGGTGCAGACGGAAGACTTCGTCGGTCGCGAGTCCCTGTTCGACGCCGACTACGCCTATTTCAGCTCGGTATCCACGTCCTGGCTCGCCCACGCGCGGCGCTACGTGGAGACGATGATCGGGCGTTTCGGGCTGGGCGCGGCGAGCCAGGTGGTGGAGATCGCCGCCAACGACGGCTACCTGCTCCAGTACATTCAGGGGGCCGGCATTCCCTGCTACGGAATCGAGCCGACCGCCAGCACGGCCGGCGCCGCGCGGGCCAAGGGCATCGAGATACTGGAACGTTTCTTCGGCGTGGCCCTGGCGGATGAACTGGCCGCGGCCGGCAAGCAGGCCGACCTGACGGCCGCCAACAACGTGCTGGCCCATGTGCCCGATATCAACGACTTCGTGGCCGGCTTCACCCGGCTGCTGAAACCCGGCGGTGTCGCCACCTTCGAATTTCCGCACCTGCTGCGCATGGCGGGGGAGAACCAGTTCGACACGGCCTACCACGAGCACTATTCCTACCTGTCGCTCACCGCCGTGGCGCGCGTCTTCGCCGCCAACGGCCTGGCGGTGTTCGACGTGGAAGAGTGGCCCACGCACGGCGGCAGCCTGCGGGTGTTCGCGCAGCGCGCCGACACGGGCGGCCAGCCGGTCAGCGAGCGGGTCGGCGCCCTGTTGGGTCGGGAGGATGCCGCGGGCATCGCCACACCCGCCTTCTACCGGGGTTTCCAGGCGCGGGCCGAGAAGGTGAAGGACGACTTCCTCGCCTTCCTGATCGACGCCAGGCGCCAGGGAAAGAAGGTGGCGGCCTACGGGGCGGCGGCCAAGGGCAACACCTTGCTCAACTTCGCCGGCGTGAAGCCGGATCTGCTGCCCTACGTCGTGGACCGGGCGCCGTCCAAACAGGGCAAGTTCATGCCGGGCAGCCGCATCCCCGTCGTCGCGGAAGACCGTTTGCGGGCCGACCGGCCCGACTACGTGGTGCTGCTGCCCTGGAACCTGCGTGACGAGGTGTCGGCTCAGCTCGACTACATCCAGGAATGGGGCGGCCGTATCGTCACGGCCGTGCCGGCCCTGGCGGTCGCGCCATGAGCGAGCCGACGATCACCGTCCTGGGTGGCCGGGGTTTCGTCGGCAGCCATCTGGTGCGCCATCTGCGGAGCCAGGGCCAAGCCTGCTACGTGCCGGAGCGCGATGACGACACCCTCTTCAGTCGCCCGCTCGGTCGCGTCATCTATGCCATCGGCCTGACGGCGGATTTCCGGTCCCGACCCCTGGAAACGGTGGAGGCCCATGTCTGCCTGCTGAAGCGGCTGCTTGAAACCGCCGATTTCGAGTCGCTGACCTATATGTCGAGCACCCGCGTCTATTCCGGCGCGGCGGATACCGCCGAGACGGCGCGGCTGTGGGTGAACCCGAACGATCCGAGCGACCTGTACAACCTTTCCAAGCTGATGGGCGAGTCGTTGTGCCTGCATGGCGGCCGCCCGGGCCTGACCGTGGCCCGCCTGTCCAACATCGTCGGCCTGCGGACGGACCCGGACATGTTCATCGACCAGTTGCTCGAGGAGGGGCGCCGCACCGGCGGCGTGGTGTTCCGGACCTCGCTGGAATCGCGCAAGGACTATCTCCACATCGACGACGCCGTGGCCCTCATTTCC
>JBGAUA010000282.1:0-2801 GCA_044228875.1 Anaerolineae bacterium | reverse complement strand
GGTCCGGGCCTGCCATGGCTCAGGCGCCGAGGGGGCGCTGGCCGGCGAGCCAGAGGAGGAACGCCCCGAAGGCGATCCGGTACCAGGCGAACACGGTGAAGCGGTGGGCAGTGACATAACGCAGGAGCACCCGCACCACCACGAAGGCAGCGACGAAGGCGGTGGCGAAGCCGACGGCGAAGAAGGGGACATCGGCGACCGCCAGCGTGTCCAAGCTGCGTAGCAGGTCGAAGCCCGCCGCCGCGGCAAGCACCGGCACGGCCAAGAGGAAGGAGAACTCGGTGGCCGCCACCCGCGACAAGCCCAGGGCGTAGCCGCCGAGAATGGTGGCCCCGGACCGCGAGACGCCGGGCACCAGGGCGAGCATCTGCGCCAGGCCGATGCCCAGGGCCGTGCGTGGCCTCAGGCTACCCAAGTCGACCGTGGTGCTCACCGGTTGCCAGCGCTCGATGGCCAGGATGGCCACGCCGCCGACGATGAAGCCCCAGGCGACGACGGTGGGGTTGAACAGCTCGGCCTTGATCCACCCGTGAATGAGCACACCCACCACCGACACGGGCAGGAAGGCCAGCAGCAGGTTGATCGCCAGCCGTCGGCCTTCGGTGGGATGAGCCAGGTTCTGCAGCATGTCCAGGAAGCGCGCCCGGTAGATCCAGACGATGGCCAGCACGGCGCCCAGCTGGATGAAGATCTCGAAGGTCTTGGCCCGCTCGTCATGCAGCCCCAGCCAGTCGCCGACAACGATGAGGTGGCCGGTGGAGGACACGGGCAGAAACTCGGTGACGCCCTCTACGATGCCTTGGATGGCCGCGGCGATGAGATCGGGGATGGGCATAGGTGATGGCCTCAGCATCGGAGCAGGAGCGGATGGATCCACTGCGGCTTGAGCAGCGGTTACTCAGTGCCGACAACGCCAAGGTTTGAAAACGCTGCCCGGCTGCGCGAGACCAACTCTGCGTCCAATGTGACGAGGGGTTCGCCCCGCGTCAACGCCAAGGCGACGTACACGGCGTCGTAGGCCCGGAGGCGCGCGACGCGCGCGACGTGGACTGCCTCCTCCAGCAGTTGTTCGTCGAGGGGGCAACTGTGGAACCGGGGACTTCGGACGATGGCATCAACGGTATCCAGCAATTCAATGGGCTCGCCACGCCGGGAGAGCGCGGCGAGCACCTCCACCCGGAACAGGTCAGGCACCAGATACGGCGCTGAGTCCGGATGCCGGTCAAACAGCGTCCGGGCCAGGTGATGGTGACGTTCGGTAGGCGAAATGGCTGCGACGAACACGGATGCGTCGAGCACCGGTGTCATCGGCGCCCTTCCCCCACCAAATCGACGGCATCGAAAGTCCCACCCGGCCGCGTGATTCGCGAGAGGCTGACCATGAGCGCACGAAAGCCGGCCGTCTCGGCGGGAGACAATGGACGCGGGCCAACAACCATCGGCACCACGCGAACCGCCGGCTCACCATCTACGGTGATGACGGCGTCTTCGCCACGGGTACGAACGGCGCGGACCACTTCGGAGAGCCGCGCTTTGGCATCGGAGAGTGTCACAAGGGTGGTCATGTAGGCCTCATCGACCATCATAGTCCGCGCTGACTAGGTGGTCAATGTCTAGCGCTCGGTCCCTGCGCGCAACCATTGGCCGGACAGCAGCACCAGGGCTGTCACTCAGCCGCGCTCCCAGATCCTCCGCTCCAGGTTGAGCGCGTCGATCAACTCGGCGGCCAGGGCGATGTCCGCCGCATAGGTCTGGACGTCCTCTTCCGATATCAGCGGCGAAGAGGACCAGAAGGACGGCGGTTCGAAGCGGTTGTGGGGATCGGGAATGGCCAGGATGACGTGGTCGTCCATGAAGGCCGCTTGCACCTTGGCGTCCAGCTTCTGCCGGGACGCCACCAGCCGCTCCATCAGGCTGGGGGACAGCAGGTAGCGAGCTTCGACCTGGTCCGTGGCGTAGACCGCGAACAGCTCTTCGAAGGCCGGGTCCTCCAAGGTGACCTTCTCCAGCCCCGACATGCCGAAGAGCCGCCAGGCTTCAGAAAGCACCAGCGTCGTGCCATGGAAGCGCTTGCTGAAACGGGCCACCAGGAAGCGGCCCTTGAAGATGGTATGCCAATGGGTGGTGGTGCGACCCTTGCCATCAGTGCTGGTTGTCTTGTACTCCGCGTGGATCTCCGCCATGCGAAAGCCCGTCGCTCCCAGGCGGGCCTCGATCAGGTCCTCCGTGCTATAGCGGTCGATGCCCTGCTGGTACAGGCGGCTGCTCTCGAACTCCGCCTGTCCGATGCCGCTTCCCGCGCTGAAGCTGGCGTCCTCATAGCGCGCGGCTACCAGCCGGCCGATCACCTGAGATTTGAAGGCCTGCTTGTAGGCTTCGGCGGGACCGTGGATGCCAATGAAGTAGACGCTGAGGGAGCCGAAGGCGCCTACGACCAACATCATGCCCACCGATGCGATGCCGCTCACGGCGACGGCCAAGATGCCCATCAGCCAGGCGACGCCCAACGCGGCCAGCAGGCGCCACCCGCGTTCGCGGGCCGCGCGGCGCAGGCCGTCGATCTCCTGGAGCGACTGCTCCAACGAAGGCAGCGGCGAGGTCGTCGGTATCAGCGTCGCGTCGCCGTCCGGTGGAAGCGACGCCGGTTGGGACGTGGCCATCTTCGGATCACTTCGCGCGGTCGAAGAGCGCGCCCACGTCCACCGGCTGCCGCTCGGCGTCCGCCACGGCGAAGAGTTCGCGCGGCTGCAGGCCCATCTGGCCGGCGACGATGCTGCTGGGCCAGGTGCGCAGACCGTCAT
>JBGAUA010000281.1:0-2857 GCA_044228875.1 Anaerolineae bacterium | reverse complement strand
CTACACACACACCATTTACGGCTGGCAAGCTTCGCCGTGGCCGGACGGCACCCCCTGTTTCGCCGGCAAGGGCACCGGAGAATGGCAGACCATCACTTTCGACCTCGCCGCGCTCTATCCCGGTGGTCGGCTGACCGAGCCGCAATACTGGCGCGATGGCCGCTTCAACAAGCCGACGCAGCCGGTGGTGGGCGTGTCCTGGTACGAGGCCCGGGCCTACTGCACCTGGCTGGCGGCGCAGACCGGCGTCCCCTGGCGCCTGCCGATGGAGGTGGAACGCGAGGCCGCCGCCAGGGGGCCGGCCGGGCGCAGCTTCGTGTACGGCGAGGCATTCAACCCTTTGGGCGGCAATACCCTGGCCACGCGCCTGCGGCGGACCAGCCCGGTAGGAGTCTTCGTGGAGGGCGACAGCGCCGAAGGCATCAGCGATCTGGCCGGAAACAGCGTGGACTGGACCGGCAGCATGTGGGGGGACAACCCGCGGGTGCCGGCGTTCCGATATCCCTATGATCGGTCGGATGGCCGCGAAGCTGCCCCCGCCGGCCCGGACGTCCTCCGGGTGCTCCGGGGCGGGGCCTGGGGCATCAACCCGGTCAGCGCCCTGGCTGCGTACCGTCTCAACGCCCATCCGGCACTCCGCGACGGCGTCAACGGCTTCCGAGTGCTGCGGGCATCCTCCGGCAACGCCGCTTCCTGAGGGTGGCCGGCGGCGCCATCAGACCCCTCGCGCCGGATGCCCCGCGTGGTCCCGCCCTCCCGCCAGCCGATCGTGCTTCATGACCACCGCATGCGGCGCCACGTGCGCCCCCGCGCCGATGTCCGCGCCGTAGAAGACCACCGCGCCGGCCCCCACCGTGGCCCCCGCGCCGATATGCAGGTGGTCGATCTTGAGCACCCGGTCCTCGAAGCTGTGGGCCTGGAAGTTGCAGGTCACCGTGGCGTCGTCGCCCAGGTGCAGCATGTCCGGGTCCACCACCTGGGTGAAGCCCGGACCCAGCAGCACTCGGCGGCCGATGCGCATCCCCGTCAGGCGCAGGAAGGCATTCAGGAGCAGGCTGCCCTCCAGAGCGGTCAAGAGGACCCGCGCCCACTGCCCCCAGGCCATGAAGAGGAAATCCCAGCGCCCGCACCAGCAGGACCAGAACGCGTGCCGGCCGGGCCGCACCCGGCCCAGGAGCAGCCACTTCAGGGCCACGATGGCCAAAGGCGGCAGCAGCAGCGCGGCCGCGGTGACCAGCGGGGCGACAACCGTGGCCAGGACCCCGGGCGAGGTCCGCGCGGACCAGGCCAGGAGCGCATGCCACCACAGGAGGGCCAGACCCAGCGGCAGGGCCGGCAAGGCGAAGCGCGCCAGCTCCCAGAAGAGGCGCGTGGCATAGCGCAGAGCGTCCGGCTGGTAGCTGAGGCGGCGGTCGGAGGCCACCACCGCGCGCCGCGGCAGGGCGAGGGGCGGATGGCCGAACCAGTCGCCGCCGCGCTCGGCCTGCAGGGCGCCGGCCACGGTGGACACACCCAGGAAGAAGTCGTCCGGATAGTCATGCCCGGCGGCCACCAGGGCGTGGTTGCCCAGGAAGCTGCGCCGGCCCAGCCGGGTGGGCGCGACGGTGATGGTGCCGCGGTGGTGGCGCGGCTGGCAGAAGTAGATGCCGTCGGCGAAGAAGGACTCCGTCCCGATGGTCACCGTCTCCGGCAGCACGTCGATGATCGTGCTCACCTCCGCCCCGCGGCCGATGCGCATGCCCGCCAGTCGCAGCCAGGGCGGCCAGAATACCGAGCCGCTCAGCCAGTTGCCGGCGCTCTGCACCACGCCCGTGCGCAGCCAGATGCCGAGGGCCGCGGTGCTCCAGCGGCTGTGGACGCCCGCCGGCACCGGTCCGCCCAGGCGAAGGGCCAGGGCCTGCAGCAGCAATCCCACCGGCAGGGCCGCGCAGGGCAGGAGGATGAAGAGGGCGGTGGCCCCGGCGTCCGCCCCGCCGTACCAGAACCAGACCGCGATCCTCTCCGCCCGCGCGGGCGTGACGCGGGTCATGACCAGGAGCGCGGCGACCAGCGGCAGCCAGCGCAGCCATGGCAGGAGCAGTTGGGCCAGGAGGAGGACCAGGCCATGGGTCGCGGGATGCCAAGGGCGGCCCGTGCAATCCACCGCCGGTGGGGCGGGGGCGGGTCCGGCCGCTGCGGCGGGGATGCCGTCCCACAGCGCCCCATCCGGTACCTGGGCCCCGGGCGGTAGCCAGGAGAGGGCGGTCAGGACGGCGCCCGCGCCCATGCCGCTGCCCGCGCTCAGACCCCCGCGTGTGTCCACCGTCGCCCCGTTCCCCAAGCGAACCGGGCCGATCACCAGTTGGCCTGCCTCCAGGGACACCAGCCGCAGGGCGGATTCCTGGCAGAGGGTGACGTCGTCGCCGATGTCCAACAGATCCCAGCCGCCGCGCCGCAGGTCCACCCCGCGGTGCAGGTGCAGCCGCTTGCCCACCCGCGCCCCCAGGGCCCGGAGCACCGGTGCGGCGAGGACGGTGCCGGCCAGCAGCTCCCAGGGGATGAGGCGGGCGGCGCGGACCACCAGCCAATGGCGCAGGTAGAAGCCGCCCCATGCCGGGTAGCGCCCGGGGCGATAGCGCCCGATGAGCAGGCGCTTGGCCAAGGCGGCCAGCGTCACGGCGGCAGGCAGGTACAGGGCGGCGCCGACCACGGCGAGGACGGGCGCCAGCAGCAGGCTGCCCAGCGAGCCGAAGCGTTCCCCGAGCCAGGGCAGGGCATGAAAGGCCGCGAGCCAGGCCAGGAGGCCGCCGACCCAGATCTCGAGGAAGATCCAGAGCGCCTGGAGGGCGGTGGCGAGGGTGGGGTGTGGCGCCCGCCC
>JBGAUA010000280.1:0-2873 GCA_044228875.1 Anaerolineae bacterium | reverse complement strand
GCTCCTCGTAGCCGCCGAAATGCCGCGGCGGATAGTGGTTGCAGACGAAGAGGATGCGCACGCGCGCCGCCGATCAGCGCCGGCCGACGGGGCGGGCGGGCACGCCGGCGACGATGCTGTAGGGCGCCACGTCGCGGGTGACCACGGCCCCGGCGGCCACCACCGCGCCCTCGCCGATGGTGACCCCGGGCAGGACGGTGCTGCCGGCGCCCAGCCACACGTCGGCGCCGATGGTCACGCCGCGGCGGGCCGTCGCCCAGGGCTGGTCGCGCATGAAGGCCCCGCGGTCCATGCCATGGCCGCTGGCGATGACGGACACGTACTGGGAGATGAGGCAGCCGTCGCCGATGCTGATGCCGCCGCCGCCGGCGCGGAGGTTGTTGAACTCGTTGATGGCCACGCAGCGGCCGATGATCAGGCTGTCCGGCGCGGCGGGCGCCAGGGGGTCGCCGAGCAGGTCCAGGATGCTGAAGGGCCCGACGCTGGAGCCTTCACCGATCTCCAGCCGGCTGCCGGGCGCGAGGCGCAGGATGGCCTGGGGGTCCAGGGCCACCCCGCGGCTCAGCCACTCGCGGTGCCGACGGGCGGCGGCCAGCGCCGCCTGCTGGGCGCGCAGCCAGGCGCGGAGGGCGCGCAGGGGCTCGGGCGCGGGCATCAGGCCTGGGGCCTTGGCGTCAGAGGATCGGCCTGCCTGGCAGGGGCCTTCAGCCGGCCGAGGCCGGCCTGCCGCGCGCGCATCAGCCGCAGCAGGCTCCGGGCGCAGCTGCCGGCCTCCGCCCAGTTGCCGGCGGCGGCGGAGCGCCGCGTCATCCAGCGGGCCCAGCGCAGGTGGTGGCGGACGCCGGCGGCAAAGCGTTCCTCGGCATTGGCGATGAGCGGCCGGTCCTCGCTGAAGACGATGCTCTGGGTGAGCCAGGACTCGTCGATCTCGCGGTGGGTGCCGGCGAAGCGGCTGGTGATCTGCTCGGCGTGCCAGCGCAGGCGGCAGAGGGGCTGGTCGAGGTAGGCCACGGGCGCGCGCAGGGCGAGGCGCAGCCACAGCAGCAGGTCCAGGGTGTAGTAGACCCGCGGGTCGAAGCCGCCGACCTGGCGGGCGAGATCGCTGCGGAAGACGGCCGCCGAGCCGGAGACGATGTTGCCGTGTGCCAGCAGGTGGTCGAAGAAGCGGCCGGTGGGCCAGACCATGTCGCCGGTCGGCAGCGCGTTGGGGGACCAATGCCCGCCGACGGGCTTGCCTTCGGCATCGATGTAGGCGATGTTGGAGAAGACGAGGCCGATCTCGGGCTGGGCGTCGAGCACCTGCATGGCGCGGGCCAGGAAGCCGGGATGCCACAGGTCGTCATGGTTGCAGATGACGGTGTAGGGCGCCTGGGCGGCCATGACGCAGGCGTTCCAGTTGCCCACCAGGCCGAGGCCCTGGTCATGGGTGAGGAGGCGGATGCGTCCGTCGCCGAGGGCCCGCACCATGGCCACGGTGTCGTCCTTGGAATGGTCGTCGGAGACCACCCACTCGAAGTCGTCGTAGGTCTGCGCCTGGATGGCGGTGAGGGTCTCCGCCAGGTAGCGCGTGCTGTTGTAGGTGGGCAGGCCGACGGTGATGCGGGGCTGGGGCATGGGCTGGCTCATGTTCGAGGCGACGCCGCGCGGTTCACGCGGCGTCGGGGGCCGAGGGGCGACGGGTATGGCGGCGGTCAGCGGTCCGGCGCGGGGCGCCGGCCGGCCTCCTCGGCCAGCAGCGCTCGCGTGAACCTGGCCGCTCCGCAGGCGTTGAGGTGGTCGCCGTCGCGGAAAGCCGCGGCGTCGTCGATGAAGCGGGGGTCCTGGGAATGGTCAAGGTACGGCACCTGCAGCCGCGCGGCAAGTCGGCGCGCCGCCACCGCGCCGTCGACGGCCGCCTTCGGCATGTCGCGGGCGAGGTCGGCCGCGTAGCGGCGCCAATAGGGCGGCGTGACGAGCGTCACGGCCATGCCCCTTGCCTGCGCCTGACCGATCATGGTCTCGAGCGCCCGCAGGGCCCGCGGCCGGATGTCCGGCTGGAGCGCCGCCATGGCGGCGACGGTGGCGGCGACCTCCTGCGCGCGGCGCCGGGCATGCCGGTCCAGGTCCGCTGCGGAGCGCAGGGGACAGGGTTCGGCCGCCATCGCGGGCGCGGCCCCCTCGAGGGTCTGCCGTTCGGCGGATGCCGGCCGCCGGCCCAGGGCCGCCAGCAGGACCCCTTTCCAGGAATCGCCGCGTAGCACCTGGGTCACGCCGATCCAGGGGTCCGCCTTGCCCATCAGGAAGCGAAAGGCGTCGCCGGGCAGGAAGGACCAGCCGGGCAGGGCGGCGTAGGCATGGACGCGGCGGACTTTCATCGCCGCGTCGGCGCTGTTGTCCCAGTCCAGGGAGAAGGGCGACAGGGTGAGGTAGAGGCGTCGCAGCCGGGGCAGCCGAGGCAGCAGGGCCGCGGCGTAGAGGCGCATCTCGAAGAGGTCGCCGCCGCCGCGGTTGAGCACCTGGGCCGAGGCGCCCAGGGTTGCCGCGTCGATGGCACCGGCATGGGAGTTGCCGAGGACGAGGGCCTCCACGGGGAGGGGATCGGCGAGCAGGGCTGCCATTCGCTCCCGGTCCTGTCGACCGTAGGCGCTGCTCTCCAGGGGGTCGAGGGTGGTAGCGCAGGCGGCGGCCAGCCGCACGGCGGCGAGCAGGCCGGCACTGAAGAGCAGGGTGCGCCGGATTGGGTGGGCGGGCCGTCCGACGGTGCCGTTCGCGTCGTGGGTCATCAGAACTGGAAGTACACGAAGTCGCGGGTCTGGAACTTGCCGAAGATCAGGATGGCCAGCACGAGGGCGTAGTAGGCGGCCCAGCGCGCCGGCGTGGGCCAGCGCGCGAGC
>JBGAUA010000027.1:0-29147 GCA_044228875.1 Anaerolineae bacterium | reverse complement strand
TCGGCGTCCGTGTCGGTCCACACCAGGTTGCCGATGCTGCCCGGGTTCGTCGTCGCCCGGTAGCCGAAGTCCTGGGCGAGGTTGATGCCGCCGGCGGCAATGGTCACATTGGACTGGTTGGCGGTGCCGGCGTCCGGATCGACGGTGTTGGTGAGGCCGACGCCTGCCGCGGGCAGGGTGGTGGCGATGACCTGGACCGTGTAGGTATCGGCGGACAGCCCGCCGAAGAAGTACTGCCCGTTTTCGTTGGTGACGGTTGAAGCCACCAAGAGTCCTGTGGAGGTGTCGTAGAGCTCCACGGTCACGCCCTCGATGCCCTCGCCGGGATCGAAGAGGCCGTCAGCGTTGGAATCCAGGAAGACGGTATCGCCGATAAGGCCCTCGTTCAGGTCATGACCCGCGGGAGCATAGGCGAAGTCGGCATCGGTGACCGCGGTGCCGGTCAGGTTGGTGACGGCGCTGATCTCGAGTCCGGTGACCACGCCGGTCGTCGGGTTGCCCTGGCTGCCACCGTCCCGAACATCGTAGGTAGCGCTGAGGTCGTCCAAGGCATGGTTGGTATCGTTGACCCAGACGATGTAGTCATCGGTGCCGGTTCCATCGGTGATGGGCAGGCCGGTGAAACCATAGATGCCGCTCTCGTCCGTGATGTCGGTGGCGATGATGGGCTCGCCGGCATCCCAGGTGCCGTCACCGTCGAGATCCTTGATCAGCGACACGGTCACGCCGGGAATGCCCGGCTCGCCGGCATCCTTGTCGTTGCCGCGATCGGCATCGAGCCAGACCAGATCGCCGATGGACCCGGCGGCGCCGGAGGGCTGGTAGCCAAAATCGGCATCCAGGAAGACGTCGCCTGGTCCCAGAACGATGGGACTGCTGGTCTTGTGGTCCAGGGTCTCATCGGGATCGCCGGTCTGGACATAGCCTGCCGGCGGCGTGGGGATGACCACCTGGTAGGCGCCGGTCGCCAGACCGTCGAAAATGTAGTTGCCGTTGTGGTTCGTGGTGGTGGTGGCGGCCACCACGTCATCACCGGTGCCGAACAGGCCGTCGGGACCGGCGGTGACCAGTTGCACGGTGAGGTTGTAGACGCCGACCTCGTTGGGATCCTGGGCGCCGTCGCCGTCGGTGTCGATCCAGACGCGGTCGCCGATGGCGCCGGTCGAGCCGGCCCCGGGGGTGTTGGTCTCCGCGGGCGAGGACCAGTTGTAGCCGAAGTCGGCGGTGCTGTGCTGTTGGCCGTTGGCCAGGTTCACCGTCGTGGTGTGGGGCGTGCCGATGCCGTTCTCGTCGTAGGTGGGGTTGGCGGCCAGGCCTGCGGGCAGGGTGGTGGAATCCACGGTCACGGTGTAACCGCTGATGTTGCTGGGCTTGAGACCGGTGAACAGGTACCCGCCATTGACATCGGTGTAGGTGGTCAGGTTGTACACGGTGCCGTCGGTGGATGTGCCGGTCAGGGTGACTTTGGCGTTGGGAATGCCTGATTCCCCGGCATCCTGGTCGCCGTCGCCGTCCTCGTCCACCCACACGTAGTCGCCGATGGCGCCGAAGACCAAGGGGATTTCGCGGAAGGGCGGCACGAGGGTGCCGAAGTCCTGGGCCTCCTCGTCGTTGGTGCCGGAGAGGCTGGGGTTCTGGCCGTAAGCCACCGCGATCAAGGCGCCGTTGCAGGTCTTGATGCGCGAGGCCGTCATGTCGTAGTCGCCGCCGTTCACATAGTCGATGTGCACGTCGTCGATCTGCCAGTAGTCGCCGGTCTCCATGGGGTCCACGAAGCGGAAGCGAACACTGGTGTTGGTGGCGATGTACGACGAGATGTTGAAGACCTGGGTCGTAGGCGGCCAGGTGTTGGGGGTGTAGGGGCCAACATAGGTCTGCAAGGTGGTCCAGTTCGTCCCACCGTCCCCGGACACGTCCACGGCAATGCGGTCGGTGGCGTCGAGCGCCGGCGCCGACTCGAGCTTGAAGCTGAGGCGGGCGAAGCTGTTGCCGGAGGTGTTGTGCGTGCGCTGGACGGTGCGGCCAGTCTCGTCGGTGGCGGCGAGCTCTTGGAGGCGCAGGGCGGCGTCGGTGGTGTTCACCTGTATGGCACCGGCGCTGGCACTGGTCGTTTCGCCCGTCTCCGTCCAGTCCGAGGTCCAGACGATGGCATTGGGTGTGGTGCGGCCGCCCGTGCCGTCCCAACCATCCACGATGTCGTCGCGGTTGTAGGCCTGCGTGGAGAAGAGATCGTGTACGTAGTTGCGCGTGTTCGGATCGTCGTCGAAGCGATAGCTCTCGAGCGCAAGCGCCACCTGCGTCTGCTCCGCGCCCGTGCCGGCGGGACAGGTGATGCCGCTGCCGTTGGTGTCCACGTAGATGGTCGTGTTAGCCAAGGGCGTCACCCAGACCACGCTGCGGCTGTGCTCCACAGTA
Organism: Anaerolineae bacterium; assembly: GCA_044228875.1. GTDB lineage: Bacteria > Chloroflexota > Anaerolineae > Epilineales > Epilineaceae > Epilinea. The sequence goes on along the minus strand of JBGAUA010000027.1, from coordinate 26,732 downwards.
AGATCGGGTGTGCTCCCGTCAGGGTCGGAGTCCGGATCATGGCAGATGCCGCTGAAGCTCTCGTTGCTGCAGCCGGGGGCATAGCCCACCAGCACTTCGTCCGTCAGCTGATCGGCGGGGACCAGTGGCGCCCCCCAGTCGAAGAGGCGACCGTCGGTGCCGGAGGTGTCCTTGGTACAGTCCACCATCTGGATGGGCAGGAAGGGCTCGCCGTTGGATGTGTACAGGTGGAAGCCGTCGTCGATGAGGTTGGTCGCCGTGCCGGGCCATTCGATGGTACCCAATGCCGGCACGCTGACCGTGGCATCGGGATTGGCACCACCCGGGCGATCCACATTGACCGTAATGCTACCGCCGAAAGTGCCGGTGTAGGCGATGTTGACGTTGTCCACGTAGATGAACTCGCCGCCCTCCAGCTCGTTGGTGATTACAAACCGCACGGAGGTGCTCGCGGCGATGTAGCTGTTGATGTTGATGGACCGCGTTCCGGTGCCATCGTCGCCGTCAATGGTATCGACGGTCACCCAAGTGTTGGGGTTCTGGTCGTTCATCTGCACCGAGACGACATCATTGTTGTTGCTAGCGGCATCCTCGAAGGCGAAGGACAAGGTCGCGCTGGTGGCACCCGTCAGATTGGCGGTGCGATCGATGAAGGCATTGGTGTCCTCGCCGATTCGCAGCCGGTTGCCGGTGATCCGGATGTCTCCACCTAAGGGTCCGGAACTGCCGTCGCTCCCGTCCACCCAGTCGGTCGACCAGTTCTTGCTGCCGTTGTTGTTGCCGTAGGACACCGTGCTGAACTCGTCGCGAACGTTCTCGTTCGTGGTTCCGGGTGGCGACGGGTTGTAGATCCACACCTCGGTGCAGCCGCGGTTGCCGTTGGCCCCGTCCGGCGTGGTGCCCACCGAACTGTAGTAGCTGTCGCTCCACTGGGCACGCGGAATGAGCGCGTCCCAGCGAAACTCGAAGGTGTCGCCGACGTCGGCCGCCATGGTATGCACCTGCACCGGGGCGCCGGAAACCACCGTAAGGGTGCCGCCTTCCTGGATCCCGTCGATGCTTTTGCGGCCGCCCTCGGTCATGACGAAGTCGTTGAGGTCGTTGGCGTCCACCAGGTCGCCGTCGCCGTTGGCGTCCACGTCGATGGTCGCGCCGCCGGCCTGGGCCATGATGAACCAGCGCACGTCCTCGAAGGCGCTGGTGTTGGTGTCCGGCGTGTCCTCGCCCACAGGTGCCACGAAGAAGGTGCCGTAGGCCGAGCTGTCGGGCACTTCGGCGGCACCGGCCATGACGGATCCGGGGGTGATGGGAAAGACGGCGCGGGTCATGGCCACCGGCGAGGTGACGCCCACCTTGTCGCGGCCGTCGAAGTAGATGACAGAGGGATTACGGTTGAAGCCCCAGGTCACCTCGACATCGTCGATCGTATAGAATTCTCCGGCTTCCAGCGCGTCCAGACTGTCGAAGCGAATACGCGTGTTTGCAGCACTGATTCCTGAGAGATCCACGACCTGAGCCGTCTGGGTCGAAGCGCCAGCGAACGTCGTCAGCGTCGTGTAGGTGGTACCGTCGGTAGAGTACTGTACCCGGAGATCATCCGTCCCGTCGGTCTCAAGGTTGGTTCCGCCGATTGTGAACTTCAAGGTGGCATTGTATTCGCCGGAGAGATCCACGCCGCGAGTCAGCGAGTCGGCAGCCTCAGTCTGCGAGAAACGTAGTTGATTGCTGGTGATCAGTACGTCGCCGGTCGCCGCCGCAGCGTCATCGCCGACCTCGGTCCAGTTGTTCAACCAGTTCTGGGTACCGTTGTTGTTGCTGTAGGCCACCGTGTTGAACTGATCGTATACCTGGTACTTGGCACCGATCGTCACATCGTTATCCAGCACGATCACCTGACCGGCCGACAACTGGTCATGGGCAGCGAGGGTGCAAGGGTTGATGGCATTGTTGATGCTTGGCGGACAGCCATTGGAGAGGATGCCGTCGCCCCAGATCTGGGTGCCATCCGGGTTGCCTCCCGAGCTGTAGGTGTTGGCGCCGGGGTTCGCCATGTCGGCGTCGTAGCCGCCGTCCTCCCACTGGTCGTAGTACACCAGGGTGCCGGTTTCAGCGATGGAGACCGAGGTCACGCTGCGCAAGGGGCTGGAGGCCTCGGGCCACGTCCCTCCTTGCTCGTCGTCCGCGTCGAACAGCGTCAGCAGGTCGTCGTCCGGCAGCGCTACGTAGAAGAGCTGCACCGACGGCGGGTTGGCCGCGGCCACGCTGAAGGGGTCGCCAACCAGCACGGCCAGGGACACGATCAAGATGGCGAAGAGCCGAGCCCGCCAGCCGCCGGGCAACAGAACTGCGAACCGGACGGGGAGCGCTGCGGATGGACGATTCATGGCTTTCACCTCAGTAGAGCATCGAAACCCGCGACGAACAGGCGCCGTTCGCGGATCGACAAGTCGATTGCAGTTCTCACGTGGTGCCGTCAACAGGCAGCACGATCATCTCGACACGGGCGCCTGTGCGCCGAGCCGCCATCGACCGTGGAGCCGCTTCCGCTGACATCACCGATACCTTGGGAGTCAGGGGTACCCAAGACGCGCGACAACGCGCCCGCGTCGAGTCCCCCCCGGTACCTCGACGCATAGGCCGACTAAAGATCGGCCTTGTGGCGGTTGCAGTATACAGCGGCGCGAGGGTGTGACGCAAGCATCGCGCCCCTTGCATGCCCCCGTCGGGCCGCAGAACGGTTGACCCTTGGGTGGCAACCCCGGTATGCTAGAAGGCGAAGGACCCTGCCGCATCCACCGCCATGCAAGGAGCCGGCCCCATGCGCAGCCCTGACCTTCGAGTGGACCACCAGCACGTCCCCGGCGACGCAAACGATGCCGCCCCGGGGCGGCGGCATGACCGCCCTTGGTTGACGCCATTGATCCTCGTCTTCCTGTTCAGCATCGTCCGATTCGGTGACCGCAAGGCCCAGGCCCACAGTGAACTGTTGGAGAGCAGCCCGGCGGCCGGCGCCGAACTCGAGCGGCCGCCCACTTCGGTCTTTCTGGCCTTCTCCGACCCACTCGGCGAGGGAAGCACCGTAGACCTCGTCGATGAAGGGTTCCGATCCATTGGCGGCGCCGCCGCCGTGATCGATCCCGTTCGCCCCGAAGCCATGACGCTGGCGCTGGCGAATCTGGAGCCCGGCGTCTACACCGTGCAGTACCACGCCGTTGAAGCCGCGGATGGCCACGCCGTTGACGGCTCCTTCAGCTTCCGCGTCCTGCCCTCCGCTGCCACCGCTACACCCGAGCCGACGACGCCCCCGGTCACCGCGGTCGAGGCCACGCAGGCCGGTCAAACCGAACTCGGCGCATCGGATGTCGCTGACGAGACCGCCGGCGAGGATCCGCGGACCGCCGACTCTCCGTCCAGCGGAATCCCGTTGGCCGCCGGCCTGCTGCTGGCCGCGGTGGTCGCCGCGGTTGTCCTGGCGCGGATCGTCAAGCGCCGCGCCACCCGCTGACCGCTGATCCCGAACCATAGGAAGCGATCCATGAGCCCTCACATCCCTCACGAAGCGGCCGCGGCCACGCGACGCCCGGAAGCGCCGCGAGTCGCCTGGCCACCGGCTTGGGGTCGCCGCATGCTGCTCGGCCTCAACCTCTTCCTGATCGCCTGTCAGGCCGAGCCATCGGCCACCGCGTCCGTCGCTCCGCCCACAGCCGCCGTCGCCGCGGCGCCCCCGACCGCGCCGGTCGATGCGGCGGCGGTGCAGATCGCCCTCGCCTCCACCGACCTGGCCGTCGGCCCCGAACGCTTCGCGTTCTCCATCCTGACGCCTGGAGGCAACCTGATCCAGTACGCCGCGGCCAAGGTCACCTTCCTGGAGCTTGAAGGCGAACGCGCCCGACCCATCACCACCACCAACGCCACCTACTTCCCCGCCAGGCTGGACAGTGCCGGACTCTACGTCGCTCGCCACCGCTTCACGAAGGCCGGACCCTGGGGCGCGCAGATCGAGGCCACCTTGGTGAACGGTCGCGAAATCCTCCCGCAGCGCGTGCGCTTCGACGTCCGGCAAACCCCGAAGGCCGTAGGCATCGGAGCCAAGCCGCCGACAACCGCAAACCGCACCTTGACCGAAGAGCCCAATCTGGCCAGGCTTACCAGCGACCCGATGCCGGACCCGGACTTCTACCAGCTCACCATCGAGGAAGCGGCCGCTTCCGGCAAGCCCACCATTGTCGTGTTCGCCACCCCGGGCTATTGCAGCAGCCGCATCTGCGGCCCTGTGCTGGACGAGGTGAAGGTGATCAAGGCCTCCGTGGGTCAATCGGTGAACGTCATCCATATCGATGTCTACCGCGAGTTCAATCCCCTGGTCCTGGACGAAGCCATGGCCGTCTGGGGTCTCGAGACCGAACCCTGGGTCTACCTTCTCGACGCCGATGGCCTGGTTGCCGAACGGCTGGAAGGCAGCGTCACGGCCGCCGAACTCAGCCCGCTGGTCGCGGGCCTGATAGACGCAGCGGCGCGCTGACGCGTCGGTGATTCCGGCCCGGCCGCTTCGCCGGACCGTACGGCTGCGGCCGGGCCGGACGTCCAACTCAGTTGACCTGGAATTCCGTTGTCATGCCCATGGCCGCATGGGCCACACGCGCGGCGGGGTCGATCACGAAGCAGATCAGCGCATAGCGCCCAGGCTGCAGATCGGCGATGAAGGATTGCGCCTGCCCGGGGGTGATGGCCCCCATGCCTCCCACCCGCTGTCCCGGCATGGGCGTGTCGCCGGCGGCGGCGACGGCTGCGTAGTAGTCGGTGGCGGTCGCGCCATCGTCCAGGCGGATGAGGGCGGCCTCATGGGGCTGCGTGCCCTTGTTGACGAAGGACACCACCCGAGGGCCGGCCGGCAGACCCTCCGCCAGGCCCATGTCGCCGAAGGCGAATTCCTGGCCCGAAACCTCGAGGTCCGCGGGCGGCGCCGCCACAGCCGTGACCCCGCTGTCGGTGACCGTCAGTTCCATGGCCATGCCCTCCGTGTAATGCGGCTTGCCCAGGGAGTTGGCGATGGTACAGATCACGACATACCGGCCCGGCTTCAAGTCCACGAAGGCACTGGCGCTCTGCCCCGGAACCACCGCATTGGGCCCGCCGGCATAGCTGATCCAGGATGGGTCCAGTTCATCGGGGGACTGCAAGGCGTCGGTGACGTCACCGTAGGTCCGACCCTCCTCAAGCGCTACCAGTTGGATCTGGTGAATCTCCTGCTTGCCCATGTTCGTGAGCGTGATCTTGGTCAGGCCGGCCGGGACCATGCCCGGCCCGTGGATGCACTCGTCGGCATCGAAGGCCACCTCGGGCGGCGGCGCCAAGGCCAGGGTGCCCGAACCCACCTGGGCCTGTTCTCCTGCTGCGGACCCTTCGGTCAACAGGGGAGCGGCGTCGCCGTCCCGGTGCGAGCGTGACTGCATGACCGCCAGCAACGCGCCGAGCGCCAGCGCCGACAGCAGGACCATCACATAGGGCCGGCGGCGACTGGGGGTATCGGACATCGGATCGAGCATCATGGCAGGTTGACTCCTCGTAGGTGGGGGGGCGATGGCCGGATCAGGGGATCCGGACATCAACCTGATCCAACAGGATTTCGGTCGTCTCGTTGCTGTAGCCCTTGCTGCTGTTGTACCCGCCCAGCACCAGGTTGTGTGGCCCGGCGGAAAGCGGGCCCACGGTTGCCGCGAAGGGGCGCCAATCGCCGCCCTCGGCGATGCCGCCGTTGCCGTTGCCGTAGACGCGATGAACGACATCGGTACCGCCCGGGCCGATCAAGGTGCCATCGATACCAGCCAGCAGCTCGCTGAATTCGTCCGGCTCGTAATCCGGCGATTGCGTCAGCCGGTACCAGAAGCTGAGCAGCACCGACCCCGGCTCAGCGAGGGTGAAGCCCTTCTGCCATCCACCGGACATGCCGGCGATGACGTTGGTGTCCACGCCACCCAACTGGATGCGGATCCCGCCGCCCTGGTGCCCGCTGCCGGGCGCATGCGCGCCGCTGGCATAGGCGGGTTCGCTGCTGCCGCGGAACACATCGTCGACATAGACGAAGCCATCGGCGTCGCTGTCGAAGTCCGCCTGCAGCACGGTGGCGCCAAGGGTCGTGGTGACCACGGACAGGTCGTCGATGGCCGCCTCGACAAGACTGGGTCGCCCCAGGTCGGCGGCGTCGATGCGCAAGGTGACGGTCTGGCCCGCGAAGGCATTCAGCGAAACGCGCGCCGCGTACCAGGCGGCGTCATCATCCTCCGCAGCCCCGCGCTCCTCCAGTACCGTGACCTCTTCGTCACCGACCACGCGCACGCGGAGGTAGTCATCGGCGGATGCGTTGCGTCCATGGGCGAGGTAGTAGGCGAAGGACAAGGCGATGTCGTCGCCTGACGGCAACACAAGAGCCGGCGAGAGCAGGGAGGTAACGCCGCGATCCACATCGTAGGCCTCGGCGCTGAAGCCCGACCGCAGCCCGGTGACCAGGGCGAACACCTCGCTCGCCGCCACGCCCAGCTGCTTGGGGCCGTCGGCATCGCTGGGGCCTGGGTCACCGCGCTCCCAGAAGCCCGCGTCGGCCCTGTCTCCACCGTAGAAATCCGGCACCCAACCGCGATCCGTGTCGAAGTCGTCGATGAAGGGCAGACCGTGCCGGGCGGCGGCCACGGTGACCGACACGGTCGCCGGTTCCGACCGAAGCAGACCGTCGTGTACCGTGAAGGTGAAGGCATCGGGGCCGAAGTAGCCGGTCGCCGGGGTGTAGACGAGGTTCGGAGCGGTCCCGCTCAGGCTGCCATGCTGCGGGCCGCTGTCCACGGCGAAGGTCACCGACTCGCCGTCCGGATCGGCACCGGCCAACAGCACCGGCACCGGCACGTCCTTCACTGCGAGCAAGGACTGTTCATGAGCGACCGGCCGTCCCACCAAGGTCACGCCCGCGAGTTCGGCGACCGTTCCCGCCGTCACGCGGGCGATGTTGTAGCCCAGGTTGAAGTCGGCCGCCGAATAGGTGGCATAGAGATCGTTTGCCGTGTGGTAGTTGGGGTTGATCCACTCGGCATTGCTCCCGGATGTGAGGCTGCGTCGGTTCTCACGCACCGAGATGGACGGAGCCCAGGGATGGAAGGGCGTGTCGTCTGAATTGGTGCTGAAGCTGTAGGCCGTGGACGGGTACTGAGCCGAATGGACCCCGCTGCGATTGTGCCACTTCAAGGCCAGGGCGCGCGACTCAGCCTCCTTGGACGTCCCGGCGCGCCATTCGACATCCATGTCGGCAAAGCTGCTCTGTGTGCCCCCCGGGGTCCCGGCGCCATGGTCATAGAGCACCATGTCGTGCTGGATCAACCCCAGCCAGGTGGGTTCCGGGTAGAGGCCGGAGCCAGATGGGTTCTCCACGCCTTGCATGGTCCGCCGATCCGTCACGTAGGCATTGGAGCCGTTGAGCCCCTGCTCCTCGCGATCCCAGAAGATGAAGCGCACGGAAACGTCGGTGCGGACATCGGGCAAGGCCAGGATGCGGGCAAGTTCCAATGCCACCGACACGCCGGAGGCGTCGTCGTCGGCACCGCCGCCGGCGCCGCGTCCATCCAGATGACCGGAGACGATGTACATCTGGTCGGGTCGCAGGCTCCCGACCTTCGTGGCATAGAGGTTGGACACCGACAGACCACTCCAGGTGCCGGTATGCGTCTGCGTCGTGTAGCCCCAGTCGGTGAGCTGCTCCGCAACCCATTCCTGGGCATCGAAGAAGCTGTTGGCCGGGGAGCCGGGGCAGCTGGTCATCCGGCAGCGGTCACCGAAGGCCGCCAGGGACTGGATGTTGCTCTTGTACCGATCGCTGTCGACCATGTCTACCAACAACTCGGCGGCAGTCACCGCGGGCGGTTCCTGACCGTCCAGCAAGGACACGTCGTCGATGACCACCGTGGTGGTCTCATCCGCCGCGTTCTTGGCGTTGTTGTAGCCGCCAAGGCGAAGCGTGTGCGAACCGGACGCCAGATCGGCGATGTAGAGCTCGTGCTCCTGCCAGTCGGTGGTCGGCAGGTAGGTGCTGCTGTCCCCCTGGCCGCTGCTGCCGTCACCGCCCACGTGGTCGACGTAGGACTTTTCCCCGCGGCCCAGCAGGTTGCCGTCGAGGCTGACCAACATGCGACTGTATTCGTCGAACTCGTAGGTGGCGCTCTGTTGGAGCTTGTAGCGGAAGCGCAGCTTGAGACCGGCAAGGTCGGTGGCCAGATTGAAGGTAATGCCCCAGGCCCCGGACATTCCCGTGATGGCGTTGCCGTTCACGCCGCCGAGCGTCACCTCCAGGCCGCCGCTGCCGCCGAAACCGCCCGTGGCCTGACGCACACCGGTGGCGTAACTGGGCTGGTTGGTGCCGAGGAAGGCGTCGTCGACATAGGCGAAGCCATCGGTACCGGTATCAAAGTTGGCATTCAGAATGGTCGAGGCCGAAACCCGTGATGGCGCGCCGGGCAGCAGCGCCCAGAGCAACAGGACGACGGCGATGCCCTTCCTGGCAATCAGGCGAGGCTCACCATCGGTCCTGTCAACGACGCAGGGTCTGTGGGTCCGGCTTCCGTCTCTCGACATGGTTTGCATCGCTCCAATCCGGCCTGCACACCGGCCGATGAGGTGTCCCGGGGGGAGCGTCGGCAACACCGCCCGCCCCCGGGATCCTCCAAGCCTCAATGCGTCGCGATGATCACATCGTCGATCAGCACGTCGGTGGATTCGTTGCTGGCGTTCTTCTTGTTGTTGAAGCCGCCCACCCGCACGGTGTGGTTTCCGGCGGCCAGGGATCCGACGTTGACCTCGTAGAGCCGCCAACCGGTGCTGATGTTGCCACCGCCGCCACCATTGCCGACGACCTGGGCCAGGTAGTCCACCGGCGGCAGACCGTAGAGCGTGCCGTCGACGCTGATCAGGCTCTGGCTGTACTCGTCGCTCTCGTACTCCGGACTCTGGGTCAGGTTGTACCACAAGGATACGACGAGTTCAGCGGGTGATGCCAGCGAGACGGTCCTGCCCCAACCGCCGGACATGTTGTTGATGGTGTTGTTGTTCACGCCACCCAAGGTCACCTTGAGGGCTCCGCCCGGGTTGCCGCCGGAGGTCACGTGGACGCCGCTGGCATAGCTGGGCTGGTTGGTGCCGCGGAAGCCATCGTCGGTGTAGCTGAATCCTTCGGAATCGCTGGTGAACCCGGCCTGGACAACGACCGTCGGTGCCGTATCGGCCAGGATGGTCACGTCGTCGATGGCCGCCTCCACCAGGCTCGCGCCGCTGGCATCCGCCGCCTGCACCAGCAGGTAGACGGTCTGCCCGGCGAAACGGTTGAGGTTGGCACTGAGCGTCGCCCAGGCGCCGTTGTCGTTCTCGGTGCCACCGAGCTCCTCCACCACCAGCCGCGAGTAGTTGGGCCCGACCACCGTGATCCGGAGGTAGTCGGCGGTGGACGCGTTCGTCCCGTGCGCCAGGTAGTACTTGAGCCCCAAGGTGATGTGGCTGTTGCTGGGAAGCGCGATGTCCGGCGAACGGACCGACGTCACGCCCCCATCGATGTCATGGCTACCGGAGCCGGAGCCGGCCAAGGGGCCGGTGACCATGTCCAGGCTCCCGTCGGCCGTCGTGCCGAGCTGCTTCACCCCGCTGGAGTTGGTCTCCTCCGGGTTGGCCCTTTCGAAGACACCGGCTGTCGCCGTGTCGGTACCCGAGGGGTTGACCGTCCAGCCCTGACTGGTCTCGAAGCCGTCATCGAAGACCGTGACCGGCCCGGGCGGATTGACGTTGAGGGACACCGTCGCCGGCGGCGAGTCACCGCCGCCGTCGTTGACGGTGAAGGTGAAGCTGTCGGCACCCAGGTAGCCCGAGTCCGGGGTGTAGGTCAGGGCCGGCGCCGTGCCGCTGAGCGTGCCATGGGTCGGCGTGATGGCCACCGCGAACGTGAGGGTATCCCCGTCCGGATCCGAGCCGCTGAGCGTGATCGGCTTGGGCGTGTCCTGGATCACCGTGACCGACTGGGGGTTGGCGGTCGGCGGGTCGGCAACCGGATCGACGGTGATGCTCACCGTGGCCGGCGGCGAGTTGGAATAGCCGTCGTTGACCCGGAAGGTGAAGCTGTCGGCGCCGTTGTAGTCGGCATCCGGGGTGTAGGTCACATTCGGCGCCGTGCCGCTGAGGTCACCGTGGGCCGGCTGGGTCACGATGGCAAAGGTCAACGGATCGTTTTCGGGATCCGACCCGGTCAGCGTGATGGCCTTTGCCGTGTCCTCGTCGGTGGTCACCGACTGTGGGTCCGCGGTGGGCGGGTCGCTGGGCGGCACGATGTGGGCGCCGGCGAGCGTGGACACCACGCCCAGGGTGCTCTGGGCGATGTTGAAGCCCAGGTCGAAGTCCGCCGCCGAATAGGTGGCGTAGAGATCGTTGACCGTGTGGTAGTTGGGGTTGATCCACTCGGCGTTGGTGCCCGAGGTGAGGCTGCGCCGGTTCTCACGGACGCTGACCGAGGCGACCCAGGGATGGAAGGCCGTATCGTCCGAATTGGTGCTGTAGTTGTAGGCGTTGGCCGGGTACACGGACGAGAACTTGCCGTTGAGATAGCGCCACTGCAGCGCCAGGGCCTTCGAATCGGCCTCCTTGGTGGTGCCGGCTCGCCACTCCACGTCCAGGTCCGCGTAGGTGCTCTGCTGGCTGCCGGCCGTGCCGGCGCCATGATCGTACAGCACCATGTCGTGCTGGATGAGGCCCAGCCAGGTAGGCTCGGGATAGAGGCCCGAACCCGCAGGGCTCTCGATACCCTGGAGGGCGCGTCGATCGGTCACGTATGCGTTGGCGCCGTAGAGCCCCACCTCCTCTCGATCCCAGAAGACGAACCGCACCGAGACGTCAGTCTGAACGTCCGGCGCCGAGAGCACGCGGGCCGCCTCCATCAGCACCCCGATCCCCGATGCATCATCGTCAGCGCCGCCGCCGCCGCCGCGGCCGTCCAGGTGACCGGAGACAATGTACATCCGGTCCGGATTCACCGTACCGATCTTGGTGACATAGAGGTTGCTGACCGCCGAACCGCTCCAGGTGCCGTTGTGGTACTGCGGGGTATAGCCCATGGCGGTAAGCTGTCCGGCCACCCAGGCCTGGGCGTTGAGGAAGCTGTTGGCCGGCGAGCCGGGACAGGAGGACATCCGGCAACGGTCCCCGTAGCTGGCCAGGGACTGGATTCGCCCCTTGTAGGTGTTGAGATCAAGCCGGTCAACCAGAACCTCGGCGACGCTGTCCGTCGGCGCCGCGTTGCCGTCGGTCATGACCACATCGTCGATCACCATCGTCGACGACTCGTCGGAAGCGTTCTTGCGGTTGTTGAAGGCGCCGATCCGCAGGGTATGGTTGCCGGCTGCCAGATCGCCGAGATAGATCTCGTGCTGCTGCCAGTCCGTGGTGGGCAGGTAGGAGCTGCTGTTTCCCTGCGTGCTGCTTCCGTCTCCGCCGATATGGTCGACGAAGTCCCTGGCGCCGCGGCCCAGCTGAACCCCGTCGAAGGTCATCAGCTGCCGGGTGTACTCGTCGAACTCATACTGCGAGGTCTGGTCGACCTTGTAGCGATAGGAGAGCGAGACGCCCGATCTGGCCGTGCCCAGGTTCAACGCGTAGCTCCAGGCTCCGGACATGCCGTTGATCGTGTTGGCGTCAATCCCGCCGAGACTCACCTGCAGGCCACCGGTACCACCGTAGCCGCCGGTGGCCTGCCGGACGCCGCTGGCGTAGGCCGGCTGGCTCGTGCCCTGGAAGGCGTCGTCCACGTAGGTGAACCCGTTGGCATCCGTATTGAAGTTGGCCGACAGGATGGTGGCCGCCTGAACGGGGGGAAGGGCGTGACCGGCGGCGATGGCCACAGCGACGAGCAAGGCGCCTGACACCGCCAGGCCGGTTCGCGTCCATGCCGGCCTCCTACGGCGAAGCCTGGTCCAATACATCGAGGTGACTGGAGCGGACTGCATGGGACGGTACTCCTTTGGTGTGTGAGCTGCAAGGACTGCATGCGCATGGTACAACCAACAAAACAGCAACGCAACCCAAAAAAGACATTAATTGCCTTAATGTTGGCGCAGGAGAGAGAAAAACAATAGAATTGACGGTATCGGACGGCGTTGACCAACGCGTCAGCAGCCCACGAGTAGCGGCGGCCCCACCCTGATCCGCCCGTTCCCCCATAAGCCGGCCCACAGGTCATGGAGCACGGCCATCCATGCGCACCCCCTTCAACTGGCATGCCGGCATCACGAAACAACACCGGTGTCGCCATGCCAGAAGGCTGCGCTTCGGTGTAGCATGACACCGGGCGGCGATGCCAGGCACTTTGGCTGGGGTGGGCGACGAGACCCTCGCGACGATTGGTGGGCTTCGGACACCGCCGGGCCATGGCCAGCCGTCCAGGCAATACCCCGATTTGACCCATTGGAGCGATTCATGTCCCCTGCCGCATCCGTTTCCAGCACCGTGCGTTGGGTCCGAAGCACCCTCCGTGGCCTGTCCCTGTGCATTGCCGCCGCCGTCCTGGCGCTCGCCACCCCTGCACAGGCCGAGCCGCGACCCTGCGGCAGCCTGATCACCGTCCCGAAACCGCCTCCGGTACCCTTCCCCAACCCCAAGCCCGCTCCGCTTCCCGGCGGAAGCATCGGCGGCAATGTCGTAGGAACCGACGCCGTGACGGAGGTGGCCGTTACCCTCTACCGCTGCGATGGCAACGTCGGCATGGTCTCGGGGCAGACGCTGGCCGACGCGACGGGCCATTTCGCCTTCGGTGGCTTGGATGCGTCGTACGACTACTATGTCGAGATGGCCATGCTGCTCAGCGCGATCGAAGCGCCCGGGTATCGGGTGGGCGCGTACGCCGTGCCCGGCATGACCGAAATCGCCATCGGGCCGCAATAGCGCCGCTTCGGGAACAACGCACCCGTCGACCCGTTGGGCTGCGGCCGCATCGGGACAGGACTGCTCCGATCTTCAGATCGGCTGCGTGGCGTTTGACCTTGCCCCCATCCCCTCAGACCGCGACGCTTGGCTCCCTGGCCGCATCGCCCACCGGTGCGGCCAGGGTGACCACGGGCCGGGGGCGGGTCTGTCTGATCGGCTGCAGCGCATCTCGATACAGGGCGAGTGCTTCCGCCACGCGTCCCTGTTGTTCATAGATCTCCGCCAGCAAGCGCAGCGATTCGCTGATGCCCGGCAGGTCGTCCATCGTTCGACAGAGGCTGAGGCTGCATTCCACGTAGACCTGGGCCGTCTCGATTTCGCCTCGCTCGGCCGCGATGAAGGCCCGGTAACGCAGGCAGAGCACCACGCCGCTGAGGTCGCCCTGGGACTCAAACAGGGCCTGGGCCCGAGCGACCAGCGGCACCACCTTCTCCCAGGACCCGATATGTCCGGCGACCGTGCCCAGCGTTACGAGACCGTTCGCCACGATGGTCTGGTCACCCAGGCGTTGTCCGAGATCCATGCACTCGCGCAACAGGACTTCCGCACGCTCAAAGTCGGCGCTGTCGATCTCGACCAATGCCGCATTGTGCAGCGCTCCAGCGAGAAGCACTTGATCGCCGGCGGCGCGAAAGGCCGCTGATCCTTCAGCCAGGAGCTGTCTGGCCAGATGGAGGTCGGATTCCTGGTAGGCCACCACTCCCAACGATGCCAGGCAGCGACTCTGAAGCCGCTTGTCATCCAAGGCCACGGCCAGCTGCAAGGACTCTTCGAACCAGGCCTTGGCGAAAGCCTGATCGCTGCTGCACAGCGCCAGCGAACCTGCGGCGTAGACCGCGCGTGCGTAGTCAAGGCTCTCTATTGCCGGACGTGTCAACAGCACCTGCTCAGCAAAGCGACGGCCTTGTTGGACCATGGAACGAAGGTACCAGTAGCGCCAGAGGGCTGCAACCAGACGCAGCGCCAAGCTCGGGTCACGCCGGGAACCGCCCTCGGACACAGCCCATTCGGTCGTCAGCTGGACTTCAGGTTCCCGATCGCTCACTTGCTGGACCCACCGTGCCCGGTCGGGTCCGAGCAGGTGCGGCTCCAATCGCTCGAGCCAGATGACCAGCGCCCTGGCCTTCGCCGCGCGCTCGTCCTCCTCTTGGTCATCCGCACCGCCGCCCATCCCGTCGATCGCCTGGACGGACCCTGCAGCCCTCGTCCCCGGGCTCTGGACGCTAGAGGTGACATCCTCCCTCGGCAACGCCGCGGCCACCGGCTCATGCCGATTCCCGACGCTCCGTTGAGGGTCCTCCTCGCGCTGCAGGGACTCCCGCAAGCGACAGATTCGTTCCGACAATCGCTCCTGCTCCGGCCTTACCCAGGGATAGCTCATCATTGGCAGGACGCCATCACCGTAGACGCCTAACGCATGGTCCAGGATCCGCCGGCGCTCGACCGGGTCGGTTTCGCGCTGTGCCCGTGACAGCATGGCATCCAGCCGTTGGATATCCGTCTCGATCTCCGGTGCCAAGCGCAATGTGTAGTAGTCGGCCACGACGATGCCGTCGGGCAAGCCCAGATCCTTCAACTGCCGGGTCAGCGTGAAGAGTACGTGCGACAAGCGTCGGAGCGCCAGGTTCAGCGGGCGCTCGGGCCAGAACTGCCGGGCGATCTCGTCGCGGCCATGCGCGCGCGTGGGATAGAGGGCCAGGTACGCAAGCAGACTGTCCAGGATGCGCCGTTGAAAGCGATGGACCACCTGACCGTGCTGCTCGACGCGAAAGCTGTGCAGCAGACCCAGCGTCCACGGATAAGCGGAGAGGCCGCGGTCGACCTCGCGCACGGGAGGGAGACCAACGTGGTCCGCCGGCGAGTCGATGGCGTCTGTCGACCAAGGCAACGATGACTCGACGTCGTCCAGATGGGTGGTCGGTCTCATGACATGTCGTCTCGCATTCACCACTTGACTGTCAGGGGTGGGTCCGGATGGGTGACACGTTCAGTCAAGTCGTCTTGCCACCAGCAGGCTGGCCAAGGCAGAAGGCAGGGGACATCAGCCGGACGAAATTCGCCGTGATCGGTAGGCGACATTGCGGTGCCATCTCAGCTGCTCACGACTTCTGCAACGGGATGGACTCTGTAAAATATCACTGCCCGCAGACAAGCATAAACCCGGCCCGCCTCTCAGTCAACCACGTTTCCGCGTTCACCGTCGTCCAGCCGCTACTGACCATGACCCTCGCGCCGGATCCACGTGGGGATCTCGAACCCAATGCCGATTGACCGCCCTAGGCCAGGGGGCGCGCCACCGGCAGCCCTGCCCGCCGCGGATAGGCCGGCGCCGTGGGATGGCGCTTGACGATGACCACCAGATGGCGCGGCTGGTCCAGGCCCGGCAATGCATAGGGCTCTACGGCCAGCAATTCGCCCCCCAGCCTGGCGATGGCGCCCGCCGCCGAGCGGGCCTCGGCCGCGGCCTCCGCGCCTTTCAGGGCCAAGGCTCTCCCGCCCACGCGCAGGAAAGGCAACAGGTACTCCGCCAGCACGGGCAGGGTGGCCACGGCGCGGGCCGTGGCCAGATCGTAGACACCGCGGTGCTCGGCGAGGCGCGCGGCGTCCTCCGCGCGGGCGGCCAGCACCGTCGTCCCCGCGAGGCCCAGCTCCGGCAACGCGACGAGCCCGCGCAGGAAGGCCGCCTTCTTGCCCACCGATTCCACCAGGGTCAGCCGCCAATGCGGTCGGGCGATCTTCAAGGCCAGGCCCGGCAGCCCCGGCCCCGAGCCCACGTCCACCAGGCGCAACGGCTCCTCCGGCGCGAGATCCGGGCCCAAACCCCGCAGGCAGACCAGGGAGTCCAGCAAATGCAGGACGGCCATGTCGCGCGGCCCGTTGATGCGGGTGAGGTTCAGGCGCTGGTTGGCCGCCGTCAATGCCTCGGCATAGCGGGCATAGGCCTCCAGGGCGCGCGAATCCAGCCAGCGGCTCAGGCCCATGGCATGGGCCGTCTCCAGCAGAAGGTCCAGATCGATGGCCGCTTCGTCGGCCCCTGCGGTCGTTTCCTGGGTCATTCCGCAATGGTATACTCTCCACTGCGATGCGCGGCCAATCCCGCCCGCTGCCAGCCATCGCCACCCGCCAGCGCAAGGAGTCCCCCATGTCCATGGTCGCGCATGCCAGTGCTTCACCCGCCTCGCCGGTGGACCTCGTGGGCCCGGGCCTGCCCTTGGCGGAGGTCGATCCCCAGATCCAGGCCCTCATCGGTCTGGAGGCTGAACGGCAGCGGCTGGGCATCGAGCTGATCGCCAGCGAGAACTACACCAGCCGCGCGGTGCAACAGGCCGTAGGTTCGGTGCTCACCAACAAGTACGCCGAGGGCTACCCCGGGCGCCGCTACTACGGCGGCTGCGAGCATGTGGACCAGGTGGAGGAGCTGGCCCGCCAGCGGGCCAAGGACCTCTTCGGCGCCGACCATGCCAACGTGCAGCCCCATGCCGGCTCGCAGGCCAACATGGCGGCCTACAGCGCCCTGCTGCAGCCCGGCGACACCATCCTGGCCATGCGCCTGGACCAGGGCGGGCACCTCACCCACGGCAGCCCGGTCAACTTCAGCGGCCAGCTCTACAAGGTGGCTGCCTACGGCGTGGACCCGCGCAGCGAGGAGATCGACTACGACGCGGTGGCGTCGCTGGCCCGCGAGCACCGGCCCCGGGTCATCGTGGCCGGAGCGACGGCCTACCCGCGCCGGATCGACTTCGCCCGCTTCGCGGAGATCGCCGCCGATGTCGAGGCGCGGCTGTTCGTGGACATGGCCCATATCGCCGGCCTGGTGGCCGCCGGTCTGCATCCGGACCCCATCCCCCTCGCCGACATCGTCAGCTCAACCACCCACAAGACCCTCCGCGGCCCGCGCGGCGGCCTGCTGCTCTGCAAGGCCGAGCATGCGGCGGCCGTGGACAAGGCCGTCTTCCCCCGCTTGCAGGGCGGGCCTTTGGAGCATGTCATCGCCGGCAAGGCCGTCGCCTTCCTGGAAGCGCAGGCGCCTTCGTTCCGGGCCTACCAGGCCGAGGTCATCGCCAATGCGCAGACCCTGGCGGAGGAACTGGCAGCGGCGGGGCTGCGCATCGTGGCGGGGGGCACGGACAACCACCTGATCCTGGTGGACCTGCGCCCCAAGGGCGTCACCGGCAAGGCCGCCGAGGAGGCCCTCGATCGGGCGGGCATCACCACCAACAAGAACGCCATCCCCTTCGACCCCCAGAAGCCGATGGTCACCAGCGGCCTGCGCCTCGGAACGCCGGCCGTCACCACCAGGGGCTTTGGCAAGGCTGAGATGCGGCGCATCGCGGGCTGGATCGGCCGTGCCCTGGACGCCGTGGAGGATGAGGCCACCCTGGCCCGCATCCGTGTGGAAGCCGCGGAGATGGCTGCGGATTTCCCGGTGCCGGGTATCGGCTGACGGCGGGGCATTCGACGAAGCGCGACAGGGTCGTCACAAGACATCCGGGGGTGGGTGATCGGTGTCTGGCGCGGCGTACCGCGCCCGGTCGCCGTCCCCCCACCCCCGGCCTCCATCACTTCACCGTGACGCCGATCTGGCTGATCACCGGCGGGTTCAGCGGCACATGGGCCCCGTCGCCCACCACGGCCATGAGCTGGTAGCTGCCGGGAGCCAGGGTCAACTCGCTGCAGTCCGTGCCGTCGCCGATATGGATATGCGTCTCGTCCTTGACCAGCGCGGAGGTCATGGTGCCCTCCGTGATGGCCGCCACCTCATCGGCGCTGGGGTTGACCAGCACATGGTGGTGGCCGTAGCCCGCCTTGACCTCGCCGGAGGGCTCGATGCCGACGCCGGAGACCTCCAGGCAGACCTTCACCGGACTGGTCACTTCCGCACCGTCCGCCAGGTCCTTGAAGCTCACGGTGGCCACGGCGCCCATTCCGGCGTCGTCGGCCGGCTCAGCCGCATCTTCAGCGGCGCAGGCCACCAGGGCCGAGGCCATCAACAGGACCGTCACGACGGGGATCCAGAGTCTGCGAACGATCATGAGGGGTTCTCTCCTTGACATTGTGCCGCCGGGCCGGATGGCCCGCTTGAAGACGCAATCATGTTCCCGGTGCCGGGCGATGGTCAAGCAGGCGAGGCCCGCCCCCTCAGGCCTCCGCCTTCAGTTTCTTGTAGGCTCCGCGCCACAGCTGGTTGGAACGGGTGAACTGGCTGACGTTGACATCAGCGAAACGGGGCGCCAGCTCGGCCAGCACCACCGGCAGCCGCAGCCAGTCGTCCACGCGGATCAACCGGACCATCCGCTCAGCGCTACGACCGGCCCATTCCCAATCCGCGCGCAGGTGGTCCGCCTTGATGTAGTAATGCTTGTTGTCCCACACCGTGGCCGACTGCTCCACGCCGGCGCTGATCTCCCGCAGGGCGTAGACGATGAGCGCACTGAGATCCTTGACCTCTTCGTCCAGCTCGCGCTTGGCCATGAGGTGCTTCAGCGCCTCGGCGATGGTTCGCCGCCAGCGCTGACGGACGGTGGAAGGGCTCTCGGCGGCGATCAGGCGACCCATGGGCGACTCCGGTGCGGATTGAGCGACAAGAACATGCGTTCCGCATGATACGGGCCGGGCCCACGGCGGTCAAGTGATCGACGCCCGGGGAGCCTTGCCGCGAAGGCCGGACCTGGCTACGGCGCGCGCCTCGGTGTCGCCGTCCCCAGGGGGGCGATCTCCGGCAGGTCCACTGCCTCCAGGCGCAGGCCGTCGCCGACGCGCAGGAGCACCTGCCCGAAGAAGCGCTCCCGGTCCACGGCGCCCCAGACGCGCGAGTCCGCAGCGTCCTTGGATGTGGCCATGACCCAGAAGCCGTCCGCCGGCAAGGTCAGCGGCGCGAAGTCCGCCGCTCCGGGGCCCTGCCAGATCAGGTCCAGACCGCAGGCCAGGCCCTTGGCATCGCGTCCTTCGCCGTCGCAGGGTTGACCGTTGACGTAGACTCGGCCATCGCGGCCCTCCACCGTGTCGCCCGGCCCGGCGATCACGAAGCGGACCGCCACCCCGTCGGGCGCCTCCAGCGAGGCCAGCCGGTTGCGGCCGGGCGGGTCCTCCCAGAAGGCCGTGTTGTCGGAGAGGACCCGATCACCCGAACGGAGGTAGGGCGCCATCGCTTCGTCCGCCACCGGCACCAGGGCGAAGAAGACCTGGCCCGCATAGCCCAGGAGCAGACAGCTTCCGCAGCCGAACAGCGCCAGGGCCGCCGGCAGCACGCAGCCGAAGAAGCGGCTGGCCCGCGGGCTCATGGGGCCTCTCCGAACCTGGCGGTGCTCATGAGCCGGGCTCGAAGGCTTTCAGGAGCAGCGGCAGGTAGATGCCCTTCCCCGGCTGGCGGGTGGGCGGCGGCGTGGGCACCGTCGTTCCCGGCTCCAAGCCGATGGTCTGCATCATCGGCTGGTTGGTGACCGTCTCCGGGCTCGTGAAAGCGCTCTTGTAACCTGCCGCCTCCACCATGACCCGGTACTGGCCCGGCGGCGGGTAGAAGCCGTACCAACCGGTGGGTCCGGTCGTCTGCGGGTTCGTCTGGCCGTGGTAGGCGGCGGCAGGCCAGAGCTTCCATTCGCGGCCCACCGGCGCGCCTGGATCCCGGGCGAAGAGCGAGACCTTGGCCCCGGCCACGCGCTTCAATCGCGGGTCAGGCTGTCCGCCCACGTCGTAGACGAAGCCGTTGTATTCCACCGTCACGGAGCCCAGGAGCAGGTCGCTCGGCTCGCCTGCGCCACAGCGGGCGGACAGGGTGACGGCGGCGCCGGTCGCGGCCACGTCCAACGGGAAGCTCGCCTGGTAGGCGCCATCGGCCGGCCCCAGCGGATAAGCCTTGTCCTGGTAGCGCAGTTCTCCGGAAGCCTGCTGACCCGCGGGGCAGCGCAGCGGCACATGCAACGTGACCATCTGGGTCTTGCCCGGCGACGGCGGATGCACGCGCAGGGTCCATTCGCCGTCGCCGCGCAGGGCCAGGCAGCCGCTCTCATCCTGGTAGGGCTGGACATAGCGCGTGCCTTCCAGGTCGTAGCGCAGCTCCAGACCGGCCGGGTCCACCAGGAGGCCCGGGTCCACCGAGAAGGCCGCCGGCTGGGTGATGCCGCTGGCCGCGCCGCCCGCTCCCTCCGAACGCACCTGGATGACGTGCGAGCCCGTCGACAACGGCGCGACAGGACGGAAGTTGAAGGGTGCCGACTCACCGTCGCCATCCGCGGCGCGGGTCTCGCCCAACAGTTCGTAGTTGTCGTAGACCAGGACCCGCGCGCCCGTGGCGGCCACGCCGCTGATCTCCGGCTGGGCATCGCTGAAGACGCCGCATCGCGGAGCCAGGATCTGCGGCCGCACCTGCTGGCCCTCGAAAGGCAGGTAGCGCACGCCGTCGCTGACCTCCTCGCCCTTGCCCCCGTTGCCGCCCAGGCCGCAGGCATCCGGGCGATCGCTGACGTCGTTGGGGCCGGCGGCATCACCCCAGTCGTTGTCCGCGGCTTCGATACAGGTGGTGCGATCCTCGTTGTACAAGCCATAGATCCGATTGAAGTCGAACCAGTTGTGCGGTCCCACCTGCGGCTTCGCGCCGGTGTCCACCCGCATGCCGTCAAGGTTGCCGCGCAGGATGTTGAAGCGCAATACGGGAGCCGCGCCGTTGTCGACGAAGACGCCGCTGCCCCGGGTCTCGTTCTGCTGGTCGAAGATGAGGTTGCCGATGAGCTGCGGCCTCGCCTCCGGGCCCGTGACCGTGATTCCACGGCCGCCGCTCTGGCGGATCAGCGTGCTCTGGATGCGCGGCGAGCTGTTGCGCACCATGATGGCGCCGCCGGAGGACGCTCCGCCGTAGAGGATCTCGGCATGCTCGATGAGGGTGCCGGTTCCCGAAGCCGGGTCGTAGTCCGTGGTCCCGTCATCCAGCAGAACCTCCGGCCAGGCGCCGGGCCGCTTGTCGTCCTTCTCCGGGATCAGCTGCACCGGGCTGCCGGCCGCGCCCTTGACCAGCAAGGTGCCGTTCTTCACCCTGATGGCCCCGCCGCTGGTGAAGCGGAAGGTGGTGCCGGCGAGCAGGGTGAGCGTACCGCCCTGGTCCACCTGGAAGCCGTTGCCGTCCACCCGGTAGGACCAACGCCGCGGTCCCAGGCTGGCCAGGGTCGTACGACCGGTGACGGTGCCGGAGACGGTGACGCCGTTGTGGCCATTGTAGTCAAAGCGATTGCCGTCCAGGCTGGGACTGGCGGAGGCGTCCATCTGGATGGACAGCACGTTCCGGAGGAAGTAGTTGCCTGTGACGACCGGTCGGGAACCTTTCAGCAGCCGCAAGGCCGCCGGCGGCAAGGCCTGGCTGACGGTGCAGCCGTCGAAGCGGTTGTAGCGCAGGGTCGGCGCCGCATCGGCCTTCACCTCCACCCCGACGCCCGAGCCGGCCAGGAAGCTGCTGTGATGCACGTCCGCCCGGTCCGCCGCGATGCCCAGCATTTCTCGGCGCCCGGCGCCACCGCCCGTGAAGCTCGCATAGGCGATCTCCGACGGACCGCTGCCCGCCAGGAGCTGCACGCTGTCCCATTCGCTGGACGCCGGCTTGAAGCTGATCGGCAGGGCCTCGCTGCCCAGCGCCAGCAAGCGCCCGGACACGCTCAGCTTGTGGCGCGGTCCCAGTTGCAGTTCCACACCCGGCTCGATCGTCAGGGTGGCGCCGGCCGGCACCTCCAGATCGCAGCTGCTGACATAGGGAGAGGCGGCACGGGTCCAGGTCACGCTGCCACTGAGCCTGCCGCAGACGTCCGTGAGGGTGCGCCGCGGCGCCGACGGCGCGTCCGGGCGAGCCGCGGCCGGTCCGACGAAGGGGCCAAGCCCCAGGAGAAGGGCGGACAGGACCGCAATGGGCAGGCGCTTCATGGGTTGCTCCCGGGCAGGTGGCGACAGGGCACCCGGACGGCGCCCCCGCTATGGGTTGCGCCGACCGGGCTTCCGGTTTCAGCGACCGCCCTCGGGGCGCTTGTCGGCGCGGATATCGTCAGCGCTGGTCTCACTGGCGGTGGCGGGCTGCTCGTCGATGGTCACGGACTCCATCACGTCGCCGATGGCGATCTGGCGCACCACGTCCATGCCGCTGAGCACGTGGCCGAAGACGGTGTACTGGCCGTCGAGGCTCGACGGCCCGGGCCCGTCCTCCAGCACGATGTAGAACTGGCTTCCGGCCGAGTTGGGGTCGGCGCTCCTGGCCATGGCCAGGGTGCCGCCGCGATGCGGCACCGGCTTGTCCTCGTTGAATTCCCCGTCCACGCTGTAGCCCGGTCCGCCGGTGCCATTGCCCGCCGGGTCGCCGCCCTGGATGACGAAGCCCGGCTCCACGCGGTGAAAGGTCAGCCCGTCGTAGAAGCCCTGGCGGCTCAAGAAGATGAAACTGTTGACATGCTTGGGCGCAACGTCGGGGAACAGCTGCATGCGGATGTCGCCCTTGGCCGTCTTGATCGTGGCGAAGTAGGCCTTGCCGACCGGATCCAGCTTCTGGTCCTCCGGCGCCGCGAAGGTCTTGCCCGGCAGTCCTTCGGGCGCTTCGGCCGGGGCGGCCTCGGTGGCGCCGGCAGCCGTGGCCTCGGCCGTGCCCTCGCCCGCGGTCTCCGCCGCCGGCGTCCCGGTGCCGTCCGTCGTGGCGGCCTCCTCGGGATTGCGCGTGGTCCACATGACCAGCATCAGGACGGCGGCCACGGCCAAGGCGCCGAGGCCCGCCATCACGCCGGGGCTCTTGAGGCTGGGCCCGCGGATGATGATGTCGTCGTCGTCCTCGCCGGGCCGGCGAACCGGCCGGTTGCGCTCCGTGTAGCGTTCGCGTTCTCGTCGTGCCATGGTGAGCCTCCTCCTCGAAGGGTTCGGTGCCTGAGGGTGGCACAATCGGTCGAGCCGCCCTCGGGCAATGGTTGTGTGTCGTGACGGTGCGGCCGGCCGGTCAAGCCAGAGGCGTCCCCAGGCGGACCAGGTTGGGCGCCCGCATGCCGGCCGTGGCCCTGGTGGCGTCCACCACCAACGGGGCGCCCGCCAGGACGAGCTCCAGGTCCATCGCCCGGTGCGCGGTCAGGATCAGGGCGGCGTCGACCCCGGCCAGAGCGTCCGCGTCCAGGGACCGGCTCCGCAACACCGTGCGCTCTGAATAGAAGACGTCGCCGCCCACCGCCAGCTCCCTGATGTACGGATCATGGTATTCCACGAGCGCCCCGCGCGCCAGCAGGAGGGCGATCACGCGCTCCGCGGGCGAATGCCTGGAATCGTCCACATCCGGCTTGAAGGCCACGCCCAGCACCAGGACGCGCGCGCCGCTGAGGGTGCGCCCTCGGCGGTCCAGGGCAGCGGCCAGCAGGCCGGCCACATGTGCGGGCATGCCTTGGTTGATGTCCGCCGCCAGCTCGATGAAGCGGGTGGAGAAGTCGTACTCACGGGCCTTCCACGACAGGTAGTAGGGATCGATCGGGATGCAGTGGCCGCCCACGCCCGGCCCGGGCCAGAAGGGCATGAAGCCGAAGGGCTTCGTGGCCGCCGCGCCGATGACCTCCCAGATGTCGATGTCCATCCGCTCGGCCAGTAGGGCCAGCTCGTTGACCAGGGCGATGTTGACCGCGCGGAAGATGTTCTCCAGCAGCTTGGTCATCTCCGCGACACGCGGACTGGAGACCACCTTGACCTCCGGTCCGAGGGTGCTGAGGAGCGCGGCGGCCAGTTCGGCGCAACGGGAGGTCAAGCCACCGACCACCTTGGGCGTGTTGAGGACGGTGTGCTCGGTGACGCCGGGATCGATGCGTTCCGGGCTGAAGGCCAGATGCACATCCCGCCCCACCGCCAGGCCGGTAGCGGCGAGCCGCGGGAGGATGACCTCCTCCGTGGTGCCCGGGTAGGTGGTGCTCTGCAGGATGATCAACTGGCCGGCGCGCAGGCGGCGTGCAACGGCGTCCGCGGCGGCGATGACGGCGCGAAGATCGGGGGTCTTGTTGGCGTCGAAGGGCGTCGGCACGCAGACGAAGATGACGTCGCAAGCGCCCAGAACGGCATCATCGGTGGACGCCGACAGGCGGCCGGCACCCACCAGGGGGGCCAGGCGTCCATCGGCCACATCGCCGATCGGGCTCTGTCCGCGGCCGATCCCCGCCACCCGCTCCGCGGCGATGTCCAGGCCGCGCACAAGGTAGCCGCATTCGGCCAGGGCCACGGCCAAGGGCAGGCCGACATAGCCCAGCCCGACCACGCCGACCATGGCCGAGCGATCGACGATGCGCTGGGCGAGGTGGTTGGACGAGGCGTCGACGGCTGGATCGACGACCGATGCTTCGCTCATGGGCACGCATGCTGCCTTGGGGAAATGCGGGGGGCGCGGCCCGCAAGGATACACGGCGCGGAGATGCGGCTCAAATCCCCGCCAGCGCCTCGCCGACCGCCCGCCACACGTCGTCCGCCACCAGGTCCGCCGCGCGGGACGCGTCGATGAGCTGCCAGCGGCGGGGCTCCGCCGCGGCGAGTTCGGCGTAGCCCCGCCGCACCTGCTGGTGGAAGGCCAGGCTGGCGGCGTCGAAGCGGTTCCATTCCGCCGGGTCCTGCTTGCGGCGCTTCAAGCCGTCCTCCACCGGCAGGTCGAGAAGCAGGGTCAGATCCGGCTGGAGGCCGCCGGTGGCAAAGGCGTTGAGGGCGCGCAAGGTGGCCAGGTCCATGCCCCGCCCGTAACCCTGGTAGGCCAGGGTGGCATCCGCGAAGCGGTCGCAGATCACGATCTCGCCGGCCTTCAGCGCCGGCAGGACGCGGTCGTGAACCAGCTCGCGCCGCGCCGCCAGGAAGAGGAGGGCTTCCGTCTCGATCTGCATCGGGCTTTCGGCCAGGTCCAGGAGCAGGGCGCGGATGCGCTCGCCGATCGTCGTGCCCCCCGGCTCGCGAAGGGGGAGCACGCTCCGGCCGGACGCGCGAAGGCTGTCGACCAGCCGATGGATCTGCGTCGTCTTGCCACCGCCTTCCGGGCCCTCGAAGGTGATGAAGAGGCCAGCGCCCATCAGCCCTCCCGGTACAGTCGCACGCGCCGATAGGGGTCCTCGCCGCGGCTGAGGGAGCGCAGGTTGGCCTGCCGGGCCAGGGCATGCTGTTCACGGCGCACCTCCGGTCCTTGCGGCGCCAGCTCCAACATGTCGTGCTTGCCGCGACGGATGGCCTGGATGGCCATCTCCGCCTCCGCGAGGGCCACGTCCACCGCGTCGCGGGACGGTCGGAGGCCGAAGAGGTCCACCAGCGCGGCCTCGATCTGCGCAAAGGTGTTGGAGCGCAGCACATAGATGGGGACGTGCCGCGTCTCCGCCTCGTGCAGGGTCGAAGGCTGCTTGCGGTAATAGCCCTTCAAGGTGATCACCGCATCGGTCTGCGCCAGCTCCTCGGTGAGGAAGATGGGCACGCCCAAGGCCTTCGCCGAGCGCCGCAGCCTGTCCTGGCTGACCCCGTACGGCAGGATACGCAAGGTCTTGTGCCTCGCGACGCCTTGTTCCGGACCCGTCTTGGGATCGCCGTCACGGCCCAGGGCGGCCGGTTCACCGCTCCGACCGTCGCGCCGCTCCCGCCCCGGGCGCAGCTCGCCGCCGCGGACGGGCCGGCCCTCGTGGCGGCGCTCCGGCAGGAGGCTCTCGCCGGAGCCGCCGATACCGCGGATCCGCCCCTCCTGCTGACCGACGGGTCCGATGGGGTCGCCCTCCTCGATGACCGCGCGGCCGCTCTCGTCTGTGTAGCGCAGCTCCGGGCGGATCGGCCGCCCGCGCAGGAGGGCGTCGATGGCTTTGGCCGTGTCGTGGTGCACCACCAGACGATGCCAGTCCTGGATCTCGACCACCACGTCGAAGGTGGGCGGAGCCCGGCGTTCCAGGATGCTCTTCTGCGTACCGCGCCGCCGGGCTTCCTCGTCGGACAGGGTGACGCTCTCGATACCGCCGACAAGATCCGACAAGGTGGGGTTCATCAGCACGTTGTCCAGGCTGCGCCCGTGCGCCGTGCCGATCAACTGCACGCCGCGCTCGGCGATCGTTCGCGCCGCCAAGGCCTCCAGCTCCCGGCCGATCTCGTCGATGACGATGACCTCCGGGTTGTGGTTCTCCACAGCCTCGATCATCACCTCGTGCTGCATGGAGGGCGTGACCACCTGCATCCGCCGCGCGCGGCCGATGGCGGGATGGGGGATGTCGCCGTCGCCGGCGATCTCGTTGGATGTGTCGACGATGACCACCCGCCGATTCTGGGCCAGGAGTCGCGCCGTCTCCCGCAGCATGGTGGTCTTGCCCACGCCCGGACGCCCGAGCAGCAGGACGGAGCGCCCCGCGGCGATGATGTCGCGGATGATCTCCACGGTGCCGAAGACCGCCCGCCCCACGCGAAGGGTCAGCCCGATGACCTGCCCCTTGCGGTTGCGGATGGCGGAGATGCGGTGCAGGGTGCGGGCGATGCCCGCCCGGTTGTCGTCACCGAAGTCACCGATCCGCGCGACCACCTGATCCAGGTCCGTCTGATCGATCTCGATGTCCTCGAAGACCCGCCCGCCGTCATGCGTCCGCAGCTCCGCCGGCCGTCCGAGGTCCATCACGATCTCGACGAGATCGCCGCCGCCACTGCGGAGGAGTGCTGCGCCGGCGAGACGTTCGCCGCGCTCGTCGCCGCGCGCGCTCTCGAAGGCACGACGCACCCGGCGGCACGAGACGCCCTCGCCCGGATCGCCGAGGACGAAG
>JBGAUA010000279.1:0-2892 GCA_044228875.1 Anaerolineae bacterium | reverse complement strand
AGGATCCGCACGGCGTCGGGCGCGGCGAAGTGGGCCACATAGGCCTCCGTGAGGCGGCGGTAACGACGGTCGCGAGGACCGGCCAGCACGAGGCTCGCGCCCGCTGTCAGCTCCGGGCGGCGGACCAGCAGCCGTCCCCAGGCCTGGATCAAGGTCGCCAGGTTCTTGTGCGGCTTGTCGATGCCGACGTAGAGCAGGTAGCGCTGCGGCAGGCCAAGGCGCTCCTTGAGCGCCGCCACGGCCGCCGCCGTCGGCGGCAGGAAGGCGGCCCCCACGGCGAGGGGGGTGACGCGAACCCGTTCGGCCGGCGCCAAAGCGCTCTCCGCCAGGTCGCGCGCCACCGCGGCGGAGATGGCGAGCACCCGCCCGGCGCGGCGCAGCGAGAGCCAGACCGCCGCGTCCAGCAGGCGGCCCTTCAGGCTCGGGACCATCCCCGGGGCGCGCCGGCCGATGAGGTCGTAGCAGGTCAGGAGGCTGGGGCGTCCGGGCCACCAGGGCCCCAGCCAGTAGGTGGCGTGGAAGAGGTCGGCTCCAGTTCTCCCAATGGCCGACCGACCGCGCCATTGGCTCAAAGGGTTGAAGACGCCGGCGCTCACGGGGACCAGGCTGACGTTGGGCCGTTCGGCCAGGGCGCTCAGCGAGAAGCGGCCGCTGCACTGGCCGGGGGTGACCAGCACGGAGAAGCGGTCGTCGGGGGCCAGCTCGGCCAGGGCGTCCACCAGGCTGTGCACATAACGGCCAATGCCCGGAAAATGGTCGGTGATGCAGCGGCCGTCGAGGCAGACGTGCACGGCTCAGTCGCGCCGCCCCACGGCGCCCATGGCGTTGGTCAGCAGGGGTCCGCCGAAGCGCGGCGACAGGGCGCCCAGCGCATTGAGCGCGCCCATGGCCAGACGCTTCCAGGCCTGGCGGTAATGGAGGGTACCCAGGGAGCCCGTCCACAGCGGCTCGAGTCCCGCGGCGGCCAGCGCCCGGCCGGCGCTGGCCGGGTCGAAGTGGGAGAGGTGCTGGTAAGGGATGAGGTGCGGGCCGCCGCCCGGCCGGAGACGGTAGAGCCAACGGGCCTTGGGGATCTGGAAGGCGGCGTTGCCCGTGTGGAAGAGGACCAGGCCGCCTGGCCGGAGCACCTGTCGACAAGCGGCCAAGACCGCCACCGGATCGTCGACATGCTCGATGACATCCCACAGGGTGACCAGGTCGAAGCGCGGGCCGAGGCCGGCCGCGAGATCCCGCAGGTCGCCGGTATGGACGGTGAAGCCGCGTTCGCGGGCCTGGGCCGCCAGTCCAGGATGCAGGTCGACGCCCTCGACCGAAAAGCCCGCCGCGGTGGCGAAGGCCAGGAAGTCTCCCCGGGCGCATCCCAGGTCCAGCACGCGGGCCGTCGGCGACAGGCCGAGGCGGCGAAGGCGGGCCAGACCGGTGACATAGATCGGGCGGTTGGCCACGGCGGCATCGCGCCGCGCGGCGCCGCCGCTGAGGTTGTTGAACAGGGCTCCGGACCCGCGGGGTGTCACGTAGACGAAGCCGCAGCGACCACAACGCACCACCGGGAAGTCCCACCGCTCGCCCGGGATGCCGCCGCGCCTGGGGACGCGATCCAGCAGGAGCGTCTCCGGAGCGTCGACGCCGCAGAGGGCGCAGGCCACGGGGGTCCAGACGGGGGGCGCATCGGCGGTGGCGCCCGCGCCGTGCATGGGGGGGGTCACGACCTTGGGCCAGGCGGGTCGCAGGTCGGCGCGGCCGCCGGACGCTGCGGCGAACCGTCCGCCGACGTCATGTCGCGGCGGCGCGAGCGAGCCACCCTCAGTCGTCCTCGCCCAGCTTGAGCACGGCCATGAAGGCCTCCTGCGGCAGCTCGATCGCGCCGATGCGCTTCATGCGCTTCTTGCCTTCCTTCTGCTTCTCGAGCAGCTTGCGCTTGCGGGTGATGTCGCCGCCGTAGCACTTGGCCAGCACGTCCTTGCGCATGGCGTTCACGGTCTGGCGGGCGACGATGCGGCCGCCCGTGGCGGCCTGGATGGGCACCTTGAACATCTGCCGGGGGATGACCTCCTTCAGCTTGCGCGCCAAGGCACTGCCCACGGTATGGGCCTTGTCGCGGTGCAGGATGAGGGACAGCGCGTCCACCGGCTCGTCGTTGATCAGGATGTCCAGGCGCACCAGGTCGCCGGCGCGGTAGTTGTCGAACTGGTAGTCCATCGAGGCGTAGCCCCGCGTGCGGCTCTTGAGCTGGTCGTAGAACTCGACGATCAGCTCCGAGAGCGGGATGTGGTAGGTCATCATCACGCGGCCCTCGGCGACGAACTCCATCTTCTCGAACTCGCCCCGGCGGTTGGTCACCAGGTCCATGATCGGGCCGATGTAGGTGTCCGGAGACCAGACCGTGAGATGCATCCAAGGCTCGTAGATGGCCTCGATATGCGACGGGTCGGGCAGGTCGGAGGGGTTGTCGATGAAAAGGTGCTCGCCGTCGCGCTTGAGCACCTCGTAGATCACCGACGGCGCCGTGGCCAGCAGGTCCAGGTTGTACTCCCGCTCCAGGCGCTCCTGGACGATCTCCATGTGGAAGAGACCCAGGAAGCCACAGCGGAAACCAAGGCCCAGCGCCGCCGAGCTCTCCGGCTCGGACACCAATGCGGCGTCGTTGAGGCGCAGCTTGTCCAGGGCGTCGCGCAGCCCGATATAGTCCTCACTGTCCGTCGGGTACAACCCGGCGAAGACCATGGGTTTGGCGACGTGGTAGCCCGGCAGTGCCGTCGCGGCCGGTCGCGCCACATGGGTGATGGTGTCGCCTACCTGCGCCTGCCGCACGTCCTTCAGGCCGGTGGCGACGTAGCCCAGCGAGCCGGTGCCCAGGCGCTCCACCGCGCTCATGCGGGGCGTGAAGTTGCC
>JBGAUA010000278.1:0-2906 GCA_044228875.1 Anaerolineae bacterium | reverse complement strand
CGCATCTGGCAGTTTCCGGTGGTACTTGGCACAGGCAAGCGCCTGTTCGGGGAAGGCGCGATCCCTCGTGCCTTCCGGCTCGTCGATACCCAGCAGACCGCTACCGGCGCGTTCCTGCACGTGTACGACCGTGTGGGCGGCCTTCAATACGGCGAGGTAGAGGTAGGCCAGGAGACCGTGATCTTCGACTCGGACCCAGCGCATCCATAGGGAAAGGCTGCAACATGTCGACCATGCCCGCTGAGGTTACCGTTGAGACACTGGTTGCCTTTGCCGGCGCCTGGAATCGACCTGCCGGCGTTGCTGAACCGCATCCAGGCTGACATGACGGCTGCGGCCCCGGAGCTGCAGTGGACGATGAACAGCTGCCTGGCCACCATCGGAATCCACGTCCCCGCGCGGGCGTCTACCGCGACTATCCCGTCTCCAAGGGCTGCACCTCGCCCTTCGCCCCGATCTGGATCCACGAAATGGTGCGGCGGCAAGACGCCGCCGGCGGGTGAGGGCCGGACTCAGCGGCCAGGCAGCCCGGTCCTACGTCCTTCCCGCACCCGCTCCTCCACCGCCGCGCTCAGCTCAAGCCCCCCCGGCAGTCCCCGCCCCGCGTCGTCTTCCACCCCCTCCGCCGTCAGCCGCAGCCTGCCTTCGCCCACCGCGCGCACCGTCTCCAGGATGAGCGGCAGTTCGCGGGCATAGCCCGCGGCGCGAAGGGCGCGGAAGAGGGGATGGGCCGATTCGCGCTTCAGGGCTCTCTCGCGGGCGATGAGGTCCGCCCGCTCGGCCGGGTCCGCGGGCAGGAGGGCCCAGAGCGGGTCCAGCTCCGGGCCGCGCAGGCTGTAGCGGCACCAGGCCACCACCGGGCCTTCGTCCACGGCGGGGGTCACGCGATGCAGCATGACCCCGGATTCGGCCGCATCCACGGCGACCAGGTCCCAGACCACGTCGAACCACATCTTGCCCAGGGGCCCCGTGGGCAGGGAGGGATGCAGGTTGACCCCGCGGCGCGCGGCGCACTCGGCCGGGCCCCAGATCCACATGTCGCCCAGCAGCAGGTCCAGGTCCGCTTGCGGCAGGCGCGGCGCCACCCGGGCGTAGTAGGCGTCGCGCCAGGCGTTCAGGGCGTCCTGGTCGTCCGCGGCGCGAGCCGCCTTGCGCCGCGCCGCCTCGAAGCCGGCCGCCGATTCGCGCAGGATGGACAGCTGGGGGAACGCCGCGGTCAGGGCGGCCACCGAGGCGTCCGTCTCCGCGGCTTCGCCCGGCCCGCGGTCCACCATCAGGAAGGCCGCCCTCGCCCCGCCCAGGGCGCCATCGGCCATCGCGTCCAGCACGGCGCGCAGAAGTTCCCGCGAGCCGCCGCTGGTCAGGCTGCTGAACAGGCCGACGCGTCCCGCGCTCATCCCAGGCTGCCTTCCCCGGTCGGCGGCCGAAGCTCCTCCTCGTTCGCCAGAACGGGGGCCGGGGCTGAGGGGTGAGTGCCACCCAGCTCCCAATCCCGCTCCGTGCGGAACACCGTGCCCTTGAACAGCGCCACCGTGCGATCCTGCTCGTCGGCCACCCGCACCTGGTAGATGCCGATGCGCGGGCTCAGGCTGAGCTCCGCGGCCACCGCGCGCAGCAGCTCGCCGGCGCGGGGGGCGCGCACATGGCTGATGCTCGTCTCGATGGACAGGGCCTGGCGCCCATGGCTGTTGGAGGCGAAGGCCAGGGCCGAATCCGCCAGGCTGTAGCTGACGCCGCCGTGCAGGATGCCGAAGCCGTTGAGCATGTCCGTCCGCACCCGCATTTCCAGCTCGCAGGCACCCGGCGCGGCCGAAAGTACGGTGATGCCCAGCCACTGGCTGAAGGCGTCGCCGGCGAACATGTGGCGGGTGACGGGGTGGATGGGGGGCATGTGGGCTTTGGCGACTGCTGTGCCGATTGCTTAACCAACCAGGGCCTGGTGAGGATCGATGCGCTCGATGCCCGGCACAACGTCGAAGCCCTGGTCGACGGAGACCAGGCGCGAGATCCCCGCGGTACGCATCACGGCGACATGGAGCGCATCCCGAGCCTGTAGCAAAGGCAGTCGTTCCAGCAGGTCGCAGGCATCTAATACGTCGGCGGACGTCACCGGCAGCACATCGGAGACCAGGGCGGAGGCCTGACGGACCGCACTGGTCGCATCCGCCATGCCCAACCGTCGCGACCTCACGTGGAGCAACTCCTGCAGCACCTCGCTGCTGGTCACGGCATCCAGATCGCCCTCGCCCGCGGCCACGAGGACAGCACGGCAAGACTCGCGGTAAGGGCTTGGTGCGCCGATCGCGTACAAGAACACGTTGCTGTCAATGAACAGCCGGGTCACGTCGGCTCTCGATCTCAACTTCCAATTCCGGCCAGCTCGGAAGTGCGGTGTCGGGATGTTCCAAGAACCGATGCGCCGCCTCGCGCCGCCGCGCCCGCTCGGCGCGCATGAGGAATTGGGTCCGTGCGGCATCGCGCAGCAGTTCCGACAAGGTCGAGCCGCGCCGCTGAGCGATGTCCGTCAGCGCGGCGAACTCATCCGGCTCCATCAGGATCTGCACGCGTCTTGACTTGGCCATGCGCCAAGTATGTGCATGGGCATGCGGTTGTCCAAACAGCGGTGTTGTTGGTCGCACGGCAGCCTCGCGGCGCGTATCTTGACCCTGCCGTGCGCGGCGGCATTGGCACAGGGTGATCAAGACGCCATCCTGTTGGCCACCACCGCCGCACAAGCCTATGCTCTGTGTCGGAAGCCACCGGCGCCGCCCGATCCGAGAGGTGCCCTATGAAGTCAGGCCTGTCCACAGCATGTCGCGCCTTCCTGCCAGCCATCCTACTCGTGATCGCGACTGCATCTGGTTCCGTTCCCGCCGCCGCTGACACCCCCCCGCCCGACCCCGACC
>JBGAUA010000277.1:0-2917 GCA_044228875.1 Anaerolineae bacterium | reverse complement strand
TGCCGGTCCAGCGCCCGCAGGCGCCGCGCCGCCGTCACCAGCGGCTGCAGCTCCGCCTGCGCCTGGCTCAATTCGCGCAGGCGCTGGCCGTTGGTGGCCACCGCTGGATCCGACAGTTGCGCCAGCAGGGACTCGTAACGGTCCTCGATCGCGTTCAGCTGCTCGATGGGGATCTGGCTCATGGGCACACCCGGCGACTCCGTACACCCGCTGCGCACCTTCACTAAGACGGCCCGGGCCGCGCCGTCTGGGCGCGGCCGGGACCCATTGGACTTGTCCGTACGACGTCTTCGACGCCGTGGTGTCCGATCAGCGCTGGCCGCCGCCGCGGTAGCCACCGCCACCGCCGCCACCGCCGCCACCGCCGCCGCCCCCGCCGCCGCGATCGCCGCGGTAGCCACCGCCGCCGCCACCACCGCCGCCTTCGCGCCGGAAGCCGCCGCCACCACCGCCGTCGCGGCGTCCGCCGCCGCCACCGCCGCTACGACCACCGGAATCCGCCGCGCGGGCCTCTTCCAGCGTCAGGCCCTTGATCGCCGCCAGGCGCGAGAGGCGCACCTTGCCGTCGGAGACATCCGTGACCATGACCAGGATCTCGTCGCCCACCTGCACCACGTCGCCCACCGAGTTCACCCGCTCCTCGGCCAGCTGGCTGATGTGCACCAGGCCTTCCAGGCCCGGCAGGATCTCGACGAAGGCCCCGAAGTCCATGATGCGCGAGACGGTGCCACTGTAGACCTTGCCCAGCTCAGCCGAGGCCGTCAAGGCCTCGATCATCTGCTTGGCCAGCTTGGCGCCCTCGGCGCCCTCCAGGGCGGCGATATGCACCGTGCCGTCATCCTGGATGTCCACCTTGACGCCCGTCTTCTCCTGGATGGCGCGCACCGTCTTGCCGCCCGGGCCGATGATCTTGCCGATGAACTCCGGGTCGATCTTCACCGTGATGATCCGCGGCGCGAAGGGCGAGAGCTCCGGCCGCGCGGCGGCCAGGGTCGTGACCATGTGGTCCAGCAGCTGGATGCGCGCCTCGCGCGCCTGGGCCAGGGACTCGCGCAGCACGGCCTCCGACAGGCCGCCCAGCTTGATGTCCATCTGCAGGGCGGTGATGCCCGCCGCCGTGCCCGCCACCTTGAAGTCCATGTCACCCAAGGCGTCTTCCATGCCCTGGATGTCGGTGAGCACCTGGTACTTGCCGCTGGCGTCGTCCGTCACCAGGCCCATGGCGATGCCCGCCACCGGCGCCGTGATCGGCACGCCGGCGTCCATCAGGCTGAGCGTGCTGGCGCAGACCGAGGCCATCGAGCTCGAGCCGTTGGAGCCCATGACCTCGCTCACCAGGCGGATGGCGTAGGGGAACACCTCTTCCGCCGGGATGACCGCCTTCATGGCCGTCTCCGCCAGCGAGCCGTGGCCCACCTCGCGGCGCGAGGTGAAGCCCACGCGGCCGGTCTCGCCCACCGAGTAGGGCGGGAAGTTGTAATGGTGCATGAAGCGCTTGGACTGCTCCGGGCGCAGGGTGTCCAGCTTCTGCTCGTCGCCCAGGGTGCCCAGGGTGGCCACGCTGAGCACCTGGGTCTCGCCGCGCTGGAAGATGCTGCTGCCATGCGTGCGCGGCAGCAGGTTCACCTCGGTGTAGAGCGGGCGGATGTCCTGGCCGCGCCGGCCGTCCGGGCGGATGCCGGCGTCCAGGATGCGCCGCCGCACCCGCTCCTTGAGGAGCTTGTCGAAGGCGCCGCTGATGGCGTTGGCCGGGTAGGGCAGGATGCCCGTGGAGGGCTCCGGCACGAACTCGCCGACCCAGGCCTCCTTGAGGGCGTCCGTGGCCGCCAGGCGGGCAGCCTTGTCCATGCCGCCGGCAAGCAGCTGGTCGATGCGGTCGCCGATGAACTGCCGCACCTGGGCCTCGAGCTCCGGGTAGCTCGGCGCCTGCGGGAAGACCCGCTTGGGCTTGCCGGCCGCCGCCTGCAGCTCGTGCTGCAGGTCGATGATCGGCTGCATCGACTGGTGGGCGAAGTTGATGGCCCGGATCATCGTGTCCTCGTCCACCTGCCGGGCGCCGCATTCCACCATCAGGATTGCGCTGCGGGTGCCCGCCACGCGCAGGTCCAGGAGGCTGTCCGGCATGTCGTCGGCGGTGGGGTTGACCAGGAACTGGCCATCCTTCAGGCCCACGCGCACCGCGGCCACCGGCTCGGGGAAGGGGATGTCGGAGACCATCAGGGCCGCGCTGGCGGCGTTGAGCCCCGGGATGTCGATGTAGTTCTGGCCGTCCGAGGACAGGGCCGTCACCACCACCTGCAGCTCGTTGCGCAGGGTCTTGGGGAAGAGCGGGCGCAGGGGGCGGTCGATCAGGCGGGCGTTGAGCACGGCCACCTCGCTGGGGCGCCCCTCGCGGCGGAAGAAGGAGCCGGGGATGCGGCCGGCGGCGTAGAGCTTCTCTTCGAAGTCGACGCTGAGGGGGAAGAAGTCGATGCCCTCGCGCACGGAGCGGGAGCCGGTGGCCGTGGCCAGCAGCACCGACTCGCCGGAGCGCAACGTGACGGCGCCGCCGGCCAGCAGGGCCAGCGTGCCGGTTTCTACGACGATCTCGTGGTCGCCGATGTGGCTGTTGAATTGGTATTTCTGTACTTGCATGGGTGTCCTTACCTCAAAAGGTTGGTGGTTATCGGGCTGGGGCAGCTCGTTGCTGGCCCGCCTTCGTCTGTCATACCCACCGTCCTGGCCCAAGTCAGCGCCGCCGCTCGCCTACGCGAACGCGCCCACGATGAACGGCCATGCCAGACCCTGCGGGTTGTCGTAAACCCGAAGGGTCTGCGCCGTCCAGCGCGGGCGCCGGCTGACCCGGAGGTCAGGGACTGGGGAGTAGCGCCGAGACAGTGGCCGGTGATCAGTGCTCGGTAATCAGTGAACAGACGCC
>JBGAUA010000276.1:0-2943 GCA_044228875.1 Anaerolineae bacterium | reverse complement strand
TCCCAGTGGGGCGCGCCGCGGAAGACGTACGCGCTCGAACTGGTTTCGAGCATAAGGTTCTGGCCGAAGAGCCCGTTGGTCAGAGGTTCGGCCGAGTTAAGGCGCCCCAGCCCGAACCTGTCGAGGGCGGCCTGGAGCTGTCTGTCGCTGAGGGCACCCAGGCGCTTCGAATATTCGCGGCTTGCCAAAATAGTCCTCCGGCGAGCCGCGGATGCACGGCCCCTAGTTCAAGAGCTTGACCAGCTCTTTGGTGGCGTCGGCGGCGGCGACGACGCGCTGGCGTTCGTCATCTGTGAGCGGCAGTTCGAACGTCTTCTGGATGCCGCCTTCGCCCAGCTGGCAGACGGTGCCGCTGAAGACATCGCGGATGCCGTATTCGCCCTGGTGCCAGACGCTGCAGGGGATGAGGCGCTTCTGGTCGAGGAGGATTGCCTCGGCCATCGTGATCGTCGCGGCTGATGGAGCGAAGTAGGCTGAACCGGTCTTGTAGAGCTCGCCGATTTCGGCGCCACCACGCATCGCACGGGCGACCAACGCCTGGACCTGGTCGGCAGGCAGAAGGTCGGTCAGCGGCACGCCGCCGATCCGGGTCTGGGAGACCACCGGCACCATCGTCGTGTCGGTGTGGCCACCGATGACGTAGCCGTGCACGTCGCGGACCGAGACGCCGACCGCATCGGCGACGAAGTAGCGGTACCGCGCGCTATCGAGAGCGCCACCCTGGCCGACCACCCGCTCGCGCGGGAAGCCGCTGGCCTTCATGGCGACCTGGCACATGGCGTCCATGGGATTGGAGAAGATGATCAGGACGGCCTTCGGCGATGCCTTGGCGGCGGCCGAGACCTTCGCGGCCACGATGTCGGCGTTGCCGTTGAGCAACTCCTCGCGGGTCATCCCAGGTTTGCGCGGTGCGCCGGCGGTGATGATGACGACATCGGAGTTCGCGGTCTCCTCCCAGCCATCGGTGGCGGAGATCCGCATCGAGTAGCCTTCCCACGAGGAAGCCTGCGATTCATCGAGGGCTTTGCCAAAGTGCATTGTGCCGGCGAACTGGGGGTCGTCCTGGAGGACGACATCGCAGATGTCGCGTTCGATGAGCCGCTGAGCCATGGCGCCGCCAGTCATACCGGCGCCAACAATTGTGACCTTCTTCCGAGGCATGGGAACTCCATTTGGGAGGGTGTTGCGGTCGGAGAGGGTACCACGCGGCCACGTTATGGGCGGCTGTGCGTCCGCCAGGGGACACAGTCAAGCTCTCGACGCCCGCGCGGTATAGTGTCCCAATGAAGCTGGCAATCACCATGTACCGCGACGAAGCCGGGTGGATCGTTGTGGAGTGCCCCGCAATCCCCGGATGCGCTTCGCAAGGCCAAACGGAAGAAGAAGCCCTCGCAAACATAAGGGACGCGATCGTGGCCTGCCTCGAAGCTCGCCGCGAGGCGGGTCTCCCGCTCACGATCGAGACGCGCGAGGTCGAGGTCCCGGCACTTGCCTAGATGTAGTTCCCATCACCGTTGTTTACAGGCGAGAGGCTGGCGGACGGTTGCCGATGGCAGTGTGAGCGTTGAGCCCTCCGGCTGGCGGGTGTCTCGTCAGTCAGGCAGCCACGCCGTCATGCTGAAGGCTGAGTCGATCGTGTCGCTTTCGATCCCACTCCATCGCGAACTCGGCCCAGGCCTGTTGAGCAGCCAGATCAAGGGGGCGGGCCTTTCGGTCGACGAGTTCATTGGACTCCTTTGAGGCTTCACGGGATCAGCAACAGCTCCACCAGCGCCGGCACCGTCACTGCCGCCGGACCCCGGATGATCACGTCGGCGAGATCGCTTAGCGCCGTCTCCTCGGGGTTGATCTCGATCAGCGGCGCGCCCCGGCGTTTGGCCATCAACGGGAATTCCGCCGCCGGATAGACCACGGCGCTGGTCCCGACGACGAGGAAGAGGTCGGCCCGGAACGCCTGCCGGTAGCATTCCTCAAGGGCGTCCGCCGGGATGGGCTCGCCGAACATCACGACGTCGTTCTTGAGCACCCCGCCGCATTCCGCGCAGTGCGGCGGGAGTATCGCCAGGTCGATGCTTTCCAGCCGGTAGCGCAGCCCGCACGACATGCAGCGCGCTTTTGCCCGATTCCCGTGGATCTCTGTGACGTGGCGGCTGCCGGCCACGTTCTGGAGGTTGTCGATGTTCTGTGTGATCACGTGGGCCAGCCGCCCCATCTGTTCAAGCTCAGCCATGGCGTAGTGCGCCGCGTTCGGGACCGCCCTGTCGATCGCTGCGGAAAATTCTGACCCCCCTACCCGATGCTCGATGGAGAGTTTCCACCATGCCTCCGGGTCCTGGCAGAACAGGTCCCAACCATCAATTGTTGGTTCGCCGAACCGCGTCCAGACGCCGCCCGTCCCGCGGTAGGTTGGAATCCCACTCTCGGCCGAGAGGCCCGCACCCGTGAGCGCCACGGCATACCGGCTGCGTCGAAAGAGCGCAGCGGCATCCCTCAGCGTCTTGTCCAGGGCGGCGTCCATCAGGCCATGCCCAAATCGAGGGATTCGACGGAAGGCAGATGGAAGTCGAGTTCGGCGCGGAAAGCGTCCAGTTCTGCTGATTGTCTCGACTCGTCCCAGCCGAGCACGGTCCCGGCGATGGCTGCGACCGTTTCAGCGCAACACAGCCCGCGGCAGGCCGACCAGGAGATGCCCGTCCGCCGCATCATGATGTCCGCCAGGCTTTTCACTTCTTCCGTCGTAGCGACGTACCGGACCTCGCCGGCGATGGCGCCGGCATGCTCGCAGAGCGGTTCCATCCCCAGTGCGAGCACCTCGGCGATCGCTGGCCCGTAAATGCGCAAGTGGTGCTTCTGGTGCAGGCCCAGGGGCGTTTCCTTCAAGACCAGGTTCCAACGCGGCGCCACGGGCGAGTTGTCTGTCTGGCGCTTCCTCGGCGGCCCCAG
>JBGAUA010000275.1:0-2959 GCA_044228875.1 Anaerolineae bacterium | reverse complement strand
CAGCGTCGCTCTGACCGCCCTTTGACCTGAACCAGCCACCGGGACTAGACTCCGCCGACCATCGCTCATCGCCATCTCGTGGAGGCCCGCCATGCCCAGGAAGCTCCTGACCGCCGTGTTCGTGCTTGCAACCTGGGTTCTGCCAGGCGCTGCTCCCGTCGTCGGCCGGCCGATCGACCGGCCGCAGGATGGCGGGAGCGCAAACGCTGTCCTTGAGCAGGCCGGGGATGGCCCCATCGCCTCCCACCGGCTCATCGTGGAGCTGTCCTCATCGCCGCTGGCCGAATGGGCCGCCGACCGCGAGGTCGACCGCGAGGCCTCGTCCGGCCTGACCGGCCTGAGCGCCGCCACTGACCTGCACGCTCAACTCGACAGCCCCGCCGCCGTGCAGTACCTCGCGCGCCTGCAGGCCGAGCAGCGGGCATTCACCGACCGCCTGCGGCGTGAGCTGCCCCAGTCGCAGGTGTCGCGCTTCAAGGACGAGTCCGGCCGGCTGCGGCCCGCAAGCTACCAGATCGTGCTCAACGGTCTGGCCGTGGACCCCGGCCCGGGCATCGATCGCGACGTCGCCGCCGCGCGCATCGCCGCCATCCCCGGCGTGCGCCGGGTGTCGCGCGACTGGGCCCATGCGCCCGCCATGCATGCCAGCCTGCCCCTCATCAACGCTCCAGCTCTGTGGGCCGACGCACGCATCGGCGGCGCCGCTTCCAGCGGCAAGGGCATTCGCCTGGCCTCGATGGATGGAGGCGTGCACCATCAGGCGCCCATGTTCGACGGCACCGGCTACAGCTATCCTCGCGGCTATCCCCTGGGGCATCTGAGCAACACCAACGGCAAGATCATCGTCAGCCGGGCCTACTTCCGCAGCTGGGATCCCCCGTCCGAGGGCGACGAGAACCCCTGGCCCGGACTGCGCGGCACGCCCCATGGCGTGCACACCGCCGGCACCGCCGCGGGCAACGCCGTGACCGCCAACTTCCAGGGCGCCCAGGTGCCGCTGAGCGGCGTCGCGCCCGCCGCTTATGTCATGAGCTACCGCGTCTTCTACAACAGCATCACCAATGACGGCAGCTTCTACAACGCCGAAGGCGTGGCTGCCCTCGAGGACCTCGTCCGTGACGGAGCGCAGGTGGTCAACAACTCCTGGGGTGACGCCCAGATCTCCAGCGGCGGGCAATATGACGCCATCGACGGTGCGCTCATCAACGCCTCGCGCGCCGGTGTCTTCGTGGCCATGTCCAACGGCAACGCCGGGCCCATGACCCATACCGGCGACCACCCGTCGGCGGAGTACATCAACGTGGCCGCCAGCACCACCGGCACCGTCTACAGCAACCTCAGCCTGCAGGTGACCGCGCCCCAGCCCGTCAGCGACTCCCTCAAGACGAACCTCCGCTTCCAGCGCGCCGCCTTCGGCCCCGCCTTCCCCCTCGGCATCATCCGCGGCCCCTACCCCTTCGTGCCGGCACTGGACGTGGACGCCGCCAACGCCGAAGGCTGCAACCCGTGGCCCGCCGCGTCGCTGGCCGGCAAGGCCTTGCTCGTCATCCGCGGCGCTTGCGACTACTCCGTACAGGTGCTCAACGCCCAGCAGGCCGGCGCTGAGTTCGTGGTCGTCTACAACCATGCCCAGGGCGGCAACGGCACCCTCGCCATGCCGGCCGGGTCCGTGGGCGACCAGGTGACCATCACCGCCGTGTCGGTCGGCAACGCCACCGGGCTGGCCCTGGCCAACTGGTACGACGCGCATCCCGGCGCCGCCCAGCTCCAGGCCAGCAGCATCGCCTATCCCGTGGCCGCCACGCCCGACCTCATCGCCAACTTCAGCAGCCGCGGCCCCGGCGTGGGCAACGTGCTCAAACCCGATATCGCCGCCCCCGGCGTCAGCACCATGAGCCAGGGCTTCGCCGCCGAGGTTGCCGGCGAGGAGCGGCATCTGCAGTTCGGCCAGGCCAGCGGCACCAGCATGGCCGCCCCTCACGTGGCCGGAGCCGCCGCCCTGCTGCGCCAGATCCACCCCCAATGGAGCAATGCGGCCATCAAGTCCGCGCTCATGAGCAGCGCCCGCTTCCGAGGGATCAAGAACCAGGACGGCAGCCCCGCCCAGCCGCTGGACATGGGCGCCGGCCGACTGGACCTCACCCATGCCGCCGATCCCGGCGTCATCCTGGCGCCGCCGAGCCTGAGCTTCGGTTGGGTGGTCACCGGCACCCTGCCCTCCCTGACTTTCAAGGTGACCAGCGTGGCTGAGAACTTCGAGCGCTACCAGCTGAGCAGCATCGACACCCGGAAGAGCCCCGATCCGGCGAGCGTCGGCGTGCCCGTTGCGGGCCTGCGCCTGGTCCCCGAGACGCTGGACCTGCAGCCCGGGCAGTCCGCCGACGTGACCGTCACCTGGGATCCCGCCCAGGCCGGCGGCCATGGCGACCAGCAGGGCTTCGTCCTGCTGTCCAGCGGCGATCACGAAGCCCACCTGCCGGCGTGGATGCGCGTGGGCTACCCGCCCGCCGCCGCGGACATCCTGCTCGTGGACAACGACGGGAGCACGGCACGCCCCGCGGACAAGGACTACCTGGGCGTCTACACCCGCACCCTGCAAGCGCTGGGCCGCGCCTACGAGGTCTGGGACGCCGACGCCCGCAGCGGTCAGACCAGCACCCTCCCGGACGCCAACGCCTTGGGGCGATACAAGACCGTCATCCTGCAGACCGGCGACAACAAGACCGTGGGCCTCGGCGCCGACCGCAACCGACTGGTGGAGTACGCCAACAACGGCGGACGCATCCTGGCCTTCGGTCAGAACCTGGCGGCCGTGCTGCGTTCGGCCGATCCCAGCAATCCGACCCTGGTCTACTACTTCACCTTTGGCGCCAGGTTCCTCCAGGACAGCATCGACCCGCGCGGCGTCTTGACCGATCGCGACCAGCTGGTCATCGGTGCCCCGGGATCACCCTACCAG
>JBGAUA010000274.1:0-2991 GCA_044228875.1 Anaerolineae bacterium | reverse complement strand
ACGGCCTCACGGAGGTAGGTTTCGGCATCGCGCGCCCCGCCCCGGTAATCCGGCGCCGCAAGGCGCAGCTCGGCCCGCGACCACAGACCGGCCAGCGCCGGGCCGCCGCCTCCGGCCGCCGGATCCACGGCATGGCAGCCACCGCAGCCCTGGGCGAGGAAGACCTCGCGCCCGGCGGCCACGGGATCCGGATCGCCGCCGTCACCCGACACGGCCTCCACCACGACGTCGCCGCCCCGTGCCGGCTCGGGCAGCGCCGGACGCAGGGCAAAGACCAGCGCCAGACCGATGGCCAGGACGCCGGCCAACGACGCGAAGCGGGGCAGGCCGGGATCACGTTCCGGAAAGACATCCGACCGCGGCGGCGTCATGGGCCGCCCCCCTCGGGTGAGCGCTGTCCGGCGAGGAAGTCCATCAAGTCGCCGCCGGAGGGGCCCGCGCCGGCGGCGTCGAAGCGCCACGGAAAGGCAGGGCGGCCCCCCGCGGCGTGTACGGCCACCCGCTCCGGGGCGTCGACGAGCCGATCCCCCACCCAGGCCAGGTCGGGTCCGGCGCGCCGCAAGCCGGCCAGGGCCGGCGCCGATCCCTGGGCGAGCAGGCGGGTGGGCGGCCCCATGGCGTCCGGGTCCCAACCCACGCGCACGCGTCGGGTATGGCAGTAGACGCAGCCCTCGGATACGTATAGCGCCCGGCCCAGGGGCGCATCCAGGCCAACGGCCAGCGCATCCGCGGGCGCCGCGCCGGCGCCCGGGCCGTCGGCGCCGTTCGCCGCGGCGCCCTGACTGGCGAGGGGCAGGATGACCGTCAACAGCAGGCCGGCGCCGATCAGGGCCGCCACGGTCGCCCCGTACAGACCCGGGCTTTCGGCCGGGTCGGATCGGGATGTGAACGCGGCGGATGGCGCGGCGGAACCCGTGAAGGCCGCAGCCATGGGCTCCGCCGTCCCTTCGAACGCGTCCGCCGCGGCGGGCGGCCGTGCGCGCCGCCAGAGCAGCGCGGCCATCGCCAGCCAACCGGCCAGCAGCAGCAGGTTCGCGGGCAGGCGGATACCGGCCTCCAGCCCGAGCCGCTCGGCGGAGGCGCCGACCGCCAGCTCGACCAGGGCCATGGGCAAGACCAGGAGGCCCTGGAGCGCGGCGCCCGTGACGATCAAGCCGGCGATCCAACGCCCGCGGGGCAGATCGCGGCCACCGGCCAGCCACCAGACCAGTCCGGCGCTGAGGCACCACATCGCCGTCCAGCTCGGCAGTTCGGCGGCGCGGGGCGCGGCGGCCGAGAACTGCAGCAGACGCGCGGCACCCGGGCTGGTGGCTGCCTCCGCCAGCCGGCCCAGAAAGAGCCAGACCAGGCCGGCCAGGATGAGGACGGCCCCCGGACTCCGGGGACCGAGACCATCGGCCGCGGCCAGGGCGGGCGCGCCGACGAAGCAGCCGGCCAGGGCGACCGACAGGAGCAGAAGGGGGACGAGGCCCAGGGGGGCCAGGCTGTCCATCGCCCGCGCGGCGCCCGGTCCCACCAGGTCGGGGACCAGGTCTGTCGGCAG
Source organism: Anaerolineae bacterium (assembly GCA_044228875.1). Lineage (GTDB taxonomy): Bacteria > Chloroflexota > Anaerolineae > Epilineales > Epilineaceae > Epilinea. The sequence goes on along the minus strand of JBGAUA010000274.1, from coordinate 1,448 downwards.
ACGGAGCACGGCCCAGGCCAGCCAGGCCCACAGGCCCCAAACCCAGCTGCGGCGGCCGAAGAGGGGACGTCCGGAGATGACCGGTACGAGGACCGCGCCGCTACCGAAAGCAGCCGTGGCCAGCGCCAGGTCATCGATTCCGCGACCCATCAAGGCCCCACCCAGGGCCTGGCCGAGGCCGCCGAGGGCCTGGACGAGGATGCCGCCGACGGCAATGCAGGCCAGCAGCCCGATGCCGGCGGCGATCGCCGCGCGGGCCGCGGCGTCCGGGTGTGGACCGGCCAGCCGCCAGACCCGCCACAGCCAGGCGAAGGCGCCGGTCAGGAGCAGGAGGTCGGCGAGCACCGGCTGCGGCGCCCAGGGTTCAGGCCGCATCCAACCTGCCAAGACGCCGAGGACGCCCACCAGGATGCCCAGGTTCCAGAAGCACCAGGACCACCCCAGGGGCGACGCCGCGGCATCGTCGCGCCCGTCCTGGGGCGCGCGCGCCAGGAGGGCCATCAGGGGCAGGGCGAAAGCGCCGAAGCGCGCCGCGAGGCGGTAGGCCGCCAGCAGACGGCCGGCACCGAGGAAGGGCCACGGGGGCGCCCAGCCCCAGGCCAGCTGCGCTTGGACGACGATGGCCGCCAGCAGCGCTACGGCGCCCCACAGCAGGGCCGCCAGCCACCAGGCGCGAACCCCCGCCAGGCGACCGACGCGTTCAACCGGCGTTGGGGACGCTAGGCCCCCGGCAGAGGCTGCGGACATGCCAGGCGAGCTTAGCATCGGAGAGGCGGGGGGTCAACGGAGATCCGGTTGTCCCCGATGACCGCCGCAGCTAGAATCCCGCCCGTTCCCGGCCGGCGGCGGCCCCGCCGCGGGCGTCGGCGACCTCCAAGGAGACAGCATGTCCGTGGACGCGATGGCCCCACAGCGGGGCCGCTATTTCGAAGAGTTCGAGAAGGGGTTCACCTGGGTCACCGCGGCGCGGACCATCACCGAGCATGACATCGGCGCCTTCGCCGGCCTGTCGGGCGACTTCAACCCCCTGCACACCGACCGCGAGTTCGCCAGGTCCACCCAGTTCGGCGAGCGGATCGCGCACGGCATGCTGGGTCTGTCGGTGGCCACCGGTCTGGTCCACCACGTCGGCCCGGTCGACGGCACGGCCATGGCATTCCTGGGCGTGGACTGGAAATTCCGCAAGGCGATCCTCATCGGCGACACCATCCACGCCATCATCAAGGTAACCGACAAGCGCGAGAGCAAGCCCATGGGCGGCGGGGTGGTCCACTTCGACGTTCGGGTCGTCAATCAGGACGGCGACGTGGTCCAGAAGGGTGTCTGGACGCTACTGGTGCGGATGCGCCCGCTGTCGTCGGAGGGCGGCTGAACCGGCGTTCCACCCGAAGTGGCGCCGCGGCGGCCCGGCAGCACCCGGCGCTGCAGCGCGCGCAGCGGCTGGCGCT
>JBGAUA010000273.1:0-3041 GCA_044228875.1 Anaerolineae bacterium | reverse complement strand
AGATGGGACTCCGGCGACGCTTCGCGTCGGCCCAAGGGGTCGATGCCGAACACCGCCGACCAGGAGCCGTCAGAGGGATGGATGTCGTAGATGCCGGAGAGGCCGATGACGCCTCGCAGGTCCGCCGTGCCCAGGCCCTGCTCGGCCAGGTAGCGCGGGTCGGCCGCCAGGAGCGCCCCCAGGTGGGCGCCGGCCTCGTGCCCGCCGACGAAGACGGCGCCGGCGTCCAGACCGGCCACCAGGAGCCAGGAGCGGACGAAGCCGACCGCCCGGGCAAGGTCGCGCACATGCTCCGGATGCCGGATGCTGTCGGGTGATCCGTCGCTGACGCGATGGTCCACCAAGGCCACGCCCAGGCCGAGCTCCGCCAGGGCGCGGGCCTGTGGACGGTACACCGTGCGGTCGCCGGCGGCCCAGGCGCCGGCGGGGGCGAAGACCAGGACAGGCGGGCTGCCCTTGGCCAGCCGGGGTAGGAAGAGGTCCAGCCGCTGCCGCGCCGTGCCGTTCGGACCCGGGTTGTAGGCCAGGTCCAGGTAGGAGGCCACCTCGTAGCGCGCCTGGGCGGGGCGTGGATGGGGATCGCGGGCCGCGGCGTCGGTCGCCGGCCAGGCGAGCCCGAAGGCCGCCAGCAGCCCCAGCCCCAGCATGAAGGCCGGTAGCCGGTGGGTGATGGCGGGTGCTGCGGTCGGACCGGTGCGGGTGGGCGAGCTTCGCATGAGGCGCTCCTCCGCTGCGCCGGCCGGCGCAGCGGCTACCGATGCCGGCTCGGGCGAGGGTGGACGACGGGCCGTGGGAAGCGGCCCCGAACGAGGACGGCTGGGGAAGAGGATGGGTTAAGAATACAGTAACCGTAATGGAACCTGCAAGGGGAACGCGGCGGACCGGTGGCTCAGGGCCCCGTCATCGTCAGCCGCCCGTCCGAACCTTCGCGCAGGGTCCGCCCGTCCGGGTAGCGCAGCACGAGATCGCGGACCGTTTCGCCCAGCAGGGTGACGTCCTGCCCGCGGCCGTCGCGCAAGCGGACCTCGGGGGCGTCCAGGTAGTCGGCGCGGACGCCGTCCACGAGGCTGCTGAAGGCCAGCAGCTCGCCGGCGCGGAAGGCCAGCCAGCCGCTCGGCGGCAGGATGAAGGGGGTCTCTCCCAACTGCACGGGCCAGTCCTCGCGGGAGAGGTTCACCCAGAGCTGCAGGCCGTCGGCATGAACCAGATGCAGCCGCGGCGCCGTGAGGTTCCAGTCGGCCGCCAGGGCGCCGGGAAGGTCCAGCGCCGCGCCGTCCAGGGCAGCGTAGCGTACCGTGGGCGGCGGGCCGTCGGCGAGGCGGCCGGCCAATGCCCGGCCCCACCAGTAGCCCTTCACCTGTTCGGCGGCGGCGAGCAGGTCCTGTCCCGCGTCCATGGCCGCCGCGGAGCCCCAGGATTCCCAGGCCCCGGCATGGCCGAAGGCCAGGGTGGCCGCCTGGTAGGCGTCCAGCTCCGGCGCGGTCAGCGGGCGCCCCGCGGCGAGGCTGCCGTCCGGATCCTCCAGGAAGCGCCGGTAGTCTCCCATGCCGTAGGGCAGCTGGCGCGCGATCAGCTCCCTGAGCCCGTAGTCGGGGACCATCAGGCCCTGGATCCCCGGCTGGTCGGGGCTGCCCGTCGCGATGCTGCCCGGCACCCCGTCGAGGTAGCCGGCGTAGAAGCTGGCGAAGCCCTGCTCCCAGGTGCCCCAGGCTCCCGGCCCGAAGACCGGGCCCAGGGTCTGCAGCTCCAGGAGGGCCCGCTTGACCGCCGCGACGGCCTGACCGATGGAGGCGGGGTGCTGGGTCTGCGGCGCCATGTCCAGGGGCGTGTCCTCAGGCCCGGGCCAGGGGTAGCCTGGATTGTAGGCCGCCATCAGGTCCAGCCCCGCCGCGCGCAGGCCCTGCCGCCGGAAGGCCGCCGCGTCCTCCCTGGCGAAGGCCTCCACGGCGCTGGGCGCCAGCAGGTAGCGGGCCACGTCGGCGCCGTCGGCGCAGCGGTGGCTGCCCAGCGGTTTGGGCAGGCCGTCGCCGCCGATGACCCGGTCGGCCGGGCGGTAGCGCGGATTGAAGACCTCCGGACAGGAGGCGGTGGTGCCGGTGTAGCTGAGGGTGGGCGCCAGCCGGCCGTCGGCCGCCCTCACCAGGCGCGCCCAGGCGGCGGCGTCACCCCGGGCCGGGTCCGGCGGGCCCTGCACCGGCAGCAGCGCCGCCGGGCCGGCCCACACCGGCAGGTGCACCTGCAGGTCGGTCAGCCCCCATTCGCGCAGGCGCTCCAGGTAGGCCGCCTGGGCGGCGAAGCCCACCGGCACGGCGCCCTCGCGCAGGGTCAGGTGCACCCGCCCGGTCTGGGATGCGCGATGGGGCGACGGCGGCGCGCTGACCATCGGGAAGCTGTCAGCGGGATCCGGCGAGAGGGTCGCCCACAGGGTCTCGTCCACCGCGCGCAGCCCGCCGCTGCTGTCCGACGGGTAGAAGCTGTCCACGGCGTTGGCCACGCTGTCGCCCAGCACTTCCGGCCCGCGCGCGAAGAGGGCGCCGGCCTGGCTGCGCGGGTAGTCCAGCAAGGTCGCGGCGAACCAGTGGTGGTCCAGCATGGTGAGCGGTACGGCTTCCATCCCGGGAAGGCGGATGTTCACCGCCTCCCGCGTGCCCTCCACGTCGCCGGCGTTCACCCCGGCGTAGCCGCCGGCGCCCGGCGCCACCGGGCCGTCCAGGCTCTGCAGGCGCAGCTCCAGGGCCCGCCCGACCACCTTGACGGTGTAGCGTTTGCGGTGCGGCCGGCCCTCCAGGGTCTCGCGCACGTCGATGCGGATGCCCACGCCCTCGTCGGCCGGCAGCAGGGCGTGCTCCACGGCGTCCACCTGGCCCACCAGCCCGAAGAGCCGCGGCTCCACCAGCTGTCCGGTCGTCTTGCGGTAGGTGAGGCCGGCGCCGGCGACCGGGAAGCGGTCGCTGGCCGTCTCCTCGATGCTGAGCCGGCCGCGCGCCAGGTCGTGCCAGAGGTCGCGCGCCGGCCAGTCCCGCAACCAGCGCTCCAGGTCA
>JBGAUA010000272.1:0-3150 GCA_044228875.1 Anaerolineae bacterium | reverse complement strand
GCGCGTGCGCGCGCACCGTCTCCCCCTGCCGCGGGTCGCGCAGCAGGGCGTCGGCGCGGCGGAGCGCTTCCTCCGGGAGGCCCATGTGGGCGTTCAGCCGGGCAAAGAGCGCGCGCAGGAGCGGCCGCCGCCCCAGCGTCGTCGTGCTGATGCATTCGAATGCGCGCCAGAGCAGCGTGTACGAACCCTGGATGATCAGGTGCGCGCTCTGCGCTTCGAGCAGGTTCGCAAGGTCCCGCTCGCTGGCCGCGGAGCGGGCGAACTCGATCGCCTCGGCCACATCGCCAGCGGCGACCATCACCTCGATCTGGTGTTCAACCGCTGCGTCATGGCCCTCAGGATCCTGGCGCTGGAAATCGGCCACGATGAACTGCCGGAGCATCGGGTTCAACCGGAACTCGGTCGGCGAGAGGTACTCACAGAGGAAATCGCGGGTGCCCATCCAGGCGGTGAGCTTTCGCCAGGTGGCCGGCCCGAAATCGTGTTCGACGGCCGCCCGGTCAATCGTCGGGGCGAGCGCGAGCGGGCGCAGCACATCCTGCAGCGCGGCCGGGACGTGCTCCCAGACTTCGGTCCGGAGAAACAGGTCAAAGGCGGCAGCGCCGGCGCTGGTCTGGGGGATTTCGCCGCCCATTACCGATGCCATGACGGCCACCGGCCACCCGGCGGTCCGTTCGAGCACCGAATCGGCCGTCTCCGGTGAGGCTGCCGCCTCGATCGCGCAACGGGTCTCGTCTGCATCGAAGGCCAGGTCTGCCGCTTCGATGACGACGATCTCGCCGGTCGCCATGCGGGCGTTGATCGCGGGGATAAACGGGATCTCCCGGCCCGAAAGGACCACTTCGCTGCCTTCGGGCAGCACTTCAAGCATCCAGACCAGCAGCGCGCAGGCCTCCCGCGCGTCGGTCAGCTCCTCAACGTTGTCGACCACCAGCAGCAGCGGGAGGTCCGAATCGAGCGCCGCCTGGCGCGCTGCCGCATGGACGTAGGCCTGGAGGTCACTGAACTTGGTCGCGACAGCCGGTGGTTCGAACTCGCGGTCGCCGGCGAACGCCACACCGAGCTGCTGGGCAAGCACCTCAGGCGCGCCGGCCGAGGAATCGAGCGAAAGCCACACGGGCTGGAACTCGACTTCGGCGGCGAACATGGCGGTGAGCGTGGTCTTGCCGTAGCCCGCCGGGGCCACCACGACCGTCAGGCCGTTCCCGACTCCGTCATGGAGCCGTCTCAGGAGCCGCTGGCGCGGCACGAGGCGGCGTGGGAGTCGAGGAATGGTGATCCTTCCTGCTGCTGACATAGTGACCGCTCCGGGGACCGTATACGTCGTCGCCATTCGACCAAAGGATACTACTCCCAGGGCGGTTGCGCAGCCATCCCTCTCTTGACCGAACGTGACAAAGCGGTGCTATGGTGGCTCCACCAGCGCCCCCGCGGTTGGTGAAAACGTGAGACTTCGCGCACTTGCACTGCTGGCCATGGCGGCTGGCCTGTTCATGGCAACACTCGCCCTGCAGGGCACTCCCGCCGGTGCGGCTCCCGGTCCCTGCGGCACAGCCCACGACGCCCTCAGCGCCGAAGAGCAGGAGTTCATCGGCCTGCTGCAGAGCTGGCGCAATACCCACGTCCAGGTCTCGACTCCCCTCCAGACTTCCGGCGCCCTCAACGCGGCCGCCGCATGGTTCGCCGAATGGCAGGTGACCAATGGCGCCCCCGGCGGCCACAACGACGGCTATGGCCGCACCTGGGTGCAACGCGCCCTCGATTGCGGCTACACGGGCACTACATCGGGTGGGCAGGCCTACGCCTCGGGGAGCGGCGAGGGCATCTGGGCCGTGGCCTCCTCGGGCAGCGTCTCGGTCGGGCCAGCGCAGGCGCTGACCGGCATGGCCAGCCACGGCGGGAGCGGCATCTACGCCTGGACGCCTTCATCGCCGCCCTTCAAGTGCGTGGGCGTGGGCGTCGCCCGCAACAACGCCGGCACCGCAGTGGCCTGGGTCGTCATCATCGCCCAGTACCCGACGGCCCAGGCCTGCCCGGGCGGCTCCGGAGGGGGAGGCTCAACCACCACGGCGACCGCCACCAGTACCAGCTCGCCCACGCCCACCGTCACGCCATCGCCAACGCCAACGCAGCCCCCGACGCCGACGGCCGTCCCCGGTTCACCTTCGGTCTACATTGGCAGCGGCTGGAACCTGCTGACGCTCCCGGCGGGAGCACCGGTCCAGGTGCTCGCCCGGGCGCAGGGCTGCTACCGCATCGTCTACCAGTTCCAGGATGGGGAGTGGCGCCGCTACTCGCCCGAGATGCCGGCCTATGCCAACAACCTCCAGACGCTCGACGGCGGCGCCATCTGGATAGAAGGCACCGCCGCGAATTGTGGCCTCGTGAAGCTCTGACCGAATCAGAAAGCGCTGGGCAGCGTGGTGAAGCCGGGCGAGCTGGCGATGGCCCCGCCGAGCGCCTGCAACGCCATCACACAGGCCAGCGCGACAAAGACCAGAATCAGGGCATATTCGGCGAGGCCCTGGCCGGCCTCGTCTTCGTCCTTCCTGTGCAGACACGTGAACCTCGAAAGCAGCCGGTTCATCAATAAGCTCCCCTGCAGAGTCTCTCCCTGATCCGAAATTCGGCAGCCTTCACGACAGAAACCGGGCGACCGGGGGGACCATTGCGTTGAGCGGGAGTGACGAAAATTTACAGTGCGTTTACAGGGCCGGCCCGATGAGGCGGCCCGCGTGTGCCGCGGCCGCGAGCGGCGCATCGGTGATGACGGTCCGGGCGCCGGCGCCGAACAGCCGCGACAGCAGCTTGCCCGGCTCGGGCTCGTTGTCGTGGAACGTCCACGCCGCCAGCGCGACGCCGTGGGCGGCCAGGACATCGCCGAGGGGCACGCCCAGCTGCGCAAGGTGCTCAATCGTCGCGATGTCCACCATCCATTCGATGGCTGCCGGCAGGAGTCCGCGGATGTCGGCCACCCGGCTTTCGACGTATTCCATCGCGGTCGCACGCGCATTGGCCGCCAGCGGCGCATCGTCCCAGAGCCCGTGGACCCCGCGCGACCGCGGAACGATGTGCCCTCCCCGGCCCCCATCGGCGTGCCACTGCAGCGTGGGGTCGATGGCCACCGGCACGCCTCTGAGATGGCGCAGG
>JBGAUA010000271.1:0-3289 GCA_044228875.1 Anaerolineae bacterium | reverse complement strand
CCGGTTGCCGAGAAGTGGCGGCGCTTCGCGCGTATCGACCACCGCCAGGCTGGGCACGTGCACCACGACATGGATTCGGCTGCCGCCGACCTCCTGCTCGATGGTCCAGTCGCCCTGGAGCCCGCTGGCCGGCAGGCCGACGAGGATCCCCTCCAACCGCCGGGTACTGGCCGGAGGTGCCAGGAGCTGGATATCCGTGGCCAGCACCTGGTCGCCGAGGCGCTCGCCGCGCACCTCTACGGCCCGACCTTGCAGAGCGCCTTGCCGTCCAAGGCTCTCGGCCAGCTGGGCCGCGGCGTACAGGGTGTTGGGGGTGATGGTCCATCCCATGGTCACGTTGGGGAAGGGTGGGTTGGGACCAGGTGCACCGCCGCCCTGCACCACGCCGCGGAAGGTGATGGGCTCGGCGCGCAGGATGGCCGGTGTCACGAGATCGACGCGCGAGGCCACAAAATTGTTCTGGCGATCGATGATGCCCTCTGCCAGCACGGTGGCGCCCGCCAGCAGGTCTGCGCGCCGGTCGACCTGGGTGAATCCCTCCACCAGCAGCACGCGCTGGTCATCCACCAGCAGCCAATCGGGAAGGTCGCCCGGTACGGTCCCGGGCTGCAGGCCGTTGATCTCGCCGACCACCTTGCGCTCTGGGCGGCCGCTGCGCAAGGTCACGCGCGTTGCCCACCACAGGCCGGCTGGATCGGCTTCGAGCTCGGCTTCCACCCGGTCGCCCAGGCGGGGCATGAAGCTCGGCGGAAGCAGGACGGTGTCGGTGCTGACCTCGACCGACCAAGGCGTGCCCTGGCTGTCGCGGAGCTGCCAGGCGCCAGTAAAGAGCGTGGCCGAATCCGGTAGCCTGACCACCGTGGCATCGATGACCACCCGCCGCGGTCCCGGCAGACTCCCGTCTCGAGGATAGGTGGTGCGGCAGCCTTCGGCGAAGGCCAGTGACACCCGTAGCGCGTCCTGCAAGAGGCCCGGATCGCGCAGCAAGGTGAATCGCAGGCTGAGCCGCACTGCGTCGGAGCCCGCAGCGATGGAAACCGGCGGCAGCTTCAAATCGGCGAAGCGGACCACCACCGGTGGGGCGAGGTTGGGTGCCAGGCCGGGGTCCAGCTCGTCGTCGGCTCCGCGCACGACAGCTGCGCCCAACAGCCGCGTGAGCTGCCAGCCGTCGGACCGGGGCCAGTCCACCTGGATCTCGCTCAGGGCCAGCGGATCCTGGCCGCGGTTCTGAATGGTCAGGTCGGCCCGGCTGTCGTCGATCACCTTCAGCTCAGTTCCGAGCTGGCAGTCCGGCTCCTGGGCGGGCGATGAGATCCGGATGTCCGAGCAGGGGCTACCGCCGCCGTCTACGAAAGCAAGCAGGGCTGTGTAGCCCAGCCGGGCGACAGGCCGCTCGAAGCGCAGACGCAGGCGGGCCGAGCCGTTGCGCTCCATCGGCGGCACGTCTTCGGGAACGCTCAACATGCCGGCCGCGTTCGGATCATGCTTGAGCGGATCCTTCAAGATGCTGTGGTTGTCCAGCCAGGCGCCGGTCAGCGCGCCGTTGTGTACCGGCCAGCGCAGGGCGATCTGCCGGAGTTTCGCGCCGGCGCCGTCGTTGCTGAGCACCGCCGCCACATCGTTGGGGTCTTCTACAGACGCGTCATCGGGCACGAGGTCGCTACCCGATACCTTGCAGCCCAGCTGCTCATCCGGTCTGACCGTGCTGAGCACCGCCCCGCAGCCATCGCTGAAGCGCGCCAGGACGGCAAGGTCGCCGAGGCTCAGGCTGCTGCCGGGCCCGTCGTCAGCGCGCTGCGACGCGCCTGCGACCTTGGCGAGTTCGGCCCTACCGAAGACAAGCGCCAGGTCCGTAAACTGACCCGGCAGCACGGCGAAGGGCGGGTCCAGGACGACGGTGTACGGCGCCGTCTTCTCCTTCACCGTCCTAACCAGCTTGCCCCCGATCCATACCTCGGCGAGTGTGCCGGCGCTGCGCGGATCCCATTGGAGGCTCAAGCTGCGAAGGGTGGTGGTCAGGCCACCGGCGTTGCCCAGCTGCAAGGCGACGGTCCGCTGATCGAGCTTGAGCCGCTGCAGGCTGACCGCGCAGCCGTTGTCCTGCGGCAGGTCCGTCCAGTTGGCGCGGCAACCCTCGGCGGTGGTGACGCTGACGCGGTAGCCGGACGCGACAGCCGGACGGGCGAAGCTGAGCGTGACGACCAAGGTGCCGCGGGGCGGCAGGCCACCCGGCGGTAGGAGCCGGCGCACCGCGCTCTCGAGCGGCAGCAACAGCGGCGAACGGCCCAGGTCGAGGCCCGGCGGAGCCGTGGGCAGCTGCTGGGGATGGTCTGAGAAGCCGCCGTCCGTCGCCGCTCGGGGGCGGATAGGCGCCGACAAGCCTGCTGCCACGGGCGGCCGGTAGGCGACCGTCCAGCCGCCGAGCGCCCCGGTCTGGGCCACGGGCCATGCCAGTTCGAGGGCGTTGGGCAGGAAGGCCTGCCTGCCCCGGTTCACAAGGGCGATCTCCACCAAGTTCGGGCGTTCCGCGACGACGGTGGGCGCCTGGATCGCCAGACCGCAGCGGCCGTCCGGATAGGCCAGCGCTTCGAAGAGCGGCACCGCGCAGCCGTCGTCGGTGAGGATGAGGACCGGGCCCAGGGCGATCTCACCCGAGGTGGCGCCGGCTTCGAGCGCGAACTCCAAGGCGAGGGACGACCGCGTCCCGGCGGCAAGACGCAGGCCGTCCATCTCGCCGAGGGCTACCAGCGCTGGGCTTCCAACCCCGGCGGTAAATGACCTGCCGTCCACCTGCACGGAGCGGAGGCGGTAGGGGCCGCGCCAGGACGCCTGGAACACCCGCAGGTTCGCCGCGTTGCGGCTGCCCACTTGCAGGTGGCCGCTGAAGCGGACGCCGCCGGCATCGTCCGTGCGCACGAGTGCTTCTGCTGTCAGGCGGCAAGCGCCGCCGGGAAGGTCTTCGGCCAGGCCGTCAGCGACGGGGGCGGCCGCCAGGGCGGAGCCTTCCGGCCGTGACGCCAGACGCAAGCTGCCGAGCGCGCCGAGCGCCGCGGCCGCCAGCAGCCAGATGGGCCAGACGCGCGCCGCGCTGCGCAGCCGGGCGTGGCTTTCAGGATAGGAGGATGATGGCTTCATGACATGCCTGACCGTTCTTCGACGCCGCGTCGGCACCTGGGGCGATCGGTTCGACCGTTCGCCTCCAAGTCTTCCCCCCGCGGCCAATGGTAGCGGCTGGCGGCCCATGGACAAAAAGCCCCGGCGTGGCATCCGGCGGCAAGCCGGGCATCAT
>JBGAUA010000270.1:0-3322 GCA_044228875.1 Anaerolineae bacterium | reverse complement strand
CAGCGCAGCGTCGACCTGATCCGGGTCCTTGTCGGCCGGCGCCGCCGCGCTGGTCAGCCGGGCGACGAAGCAGCGCGAGCCGCCGTTGTCGAAGAAGCCCCGCACCGCCCGCGCCAGCACATTGCTCTCGGTCACCCCCGCCGCGTCGCCCGGCGCAGCCCCGAATTTGCGCGTGAACTCGCTCCAGTGGGTCACCAGCTGCGGGACCGCCACCGGCGCCACCATGTACTTGGCCCCTGGCACGTCGGCGCGCGGCGGCATGTCCACGGTATCGGGCACCACCCCGATGAAGGCGGCCACGCTCGTGCTCACGCCGGCGATCGGCGCCGAGCCCGACGGGACCTCCTCGACATACACCCCTGGCGACAGATATGCTGGCATGTTCTCCCCCCTCACTGGCTGCTGATCTTGACCACGGATTGCTTCGTCAGGCCTCCGCCTTCCTCGACGGGCAACACGTCGAGGGCCACCGTGACGATGAGATTGAAGGACGGCCGCGGCTTGCCGCCGAGCACCTTCCAGAAGTCCGCGATGCTGCGCACGTGCTCCCCGTGCAGCACGCTGGTGCGCACCGGCTTGTCGCTCCCCGCCAGCGATCCTCGCAGCGCCGACGGCGGCAGCTCGCGCTGACGCAGCAACGCGACCATCGCCGCCCCGAGCAGCCGGTGCTCGTCCTGCTCGGGATTCGGGACGCCGTCCCGGGCCCACGCCGTGACCAAGTAGTGGCAATCCACACGCACGGGATTCGGCCGGCGATACGCGGTCTTGTCGGCGCGCAGCTCCCAATCTGGCCGGCTCTGGCGCAGCTCGTGGTTCTCGCTCAGCGCATACAAAAACAGGCTGATCGCCGGCAGCGTCACCGAGGGCGGCGGGAAATCGCTGCCCGGCGAGGCGAAGCTGATCGTCGTCTGCTCACGCAGGTCTGCCGGCAACTGCGCGTGCAAGAGCGCCTCCAGCGAGCTGTCGAGGTCGTGCAGCATTCACCACCAAGGGCGGGCCGACGGACCCGCGCCGCGGCACCCTATCGCGGTGAATCACAGCACGTCAACGCCATGAATGCGCGCACAACGAATCTGTCCTGCGCGCCCCCGAACGACGCGCCATGACACATATCGCATAACACCGTTTGTGCCGCGAATGCGCGCTCGATCGCTGGCTATTTCGCGCGAGCGAGCCAACCCCCACCGAGCCTCACGCGCCGCCGAGCCCGGCGAAGTGCCCCGCCTCCACGACCTTGCCGAGCTTTTGAAACTCTCGCCGCGCCGCCGCCACGAGATGACGCATCGCCAGCGGGCCCCCGTCCTCCGCGGCCAGGAAGGCCGCCGCCACCGCGATGTTGCGGATGTTCCCGCCCGGCAGGACGAAGCGGAGCGCGAGCGCCTCGAGGTCCAGATCCGGCGCCCGCGGCAGCTCCGGCGGCAGCACACGCCGCCAGATCTGCAGCCGCTCGGGCGCCTCGGGCACCGGGAAGTCGACGATGAACTGCAGGCGCCGCAAGAACGCCTCGTCCATGTTCTTGCGGAAGTTCGACGCCATCACCACGACCCCGTCGTAGCTGTCGAGCCGCTGCAGCAGGTAGCTGGTCTCGATGTTGGCGTGGCGATCGTGGGCGTCGCGCACCTCCGTGCGCTTGCCAAACAGCGCGTCGGCCTCGTCGAAGAACAGCAGGGCGCTCGCCGCCTCGGCCTCATCGAAGAGCCGCGCCAGCTGCTTCTCGGTCTCGCCGATATACTTGCTGACCACCGAGGCGAGGTCGATCTGGTAGCCATCGAGGCCCAGCTGCCCGGCGACAAGCCCGGCCGCCAGCGTCTTGCCGGTCCCGGACCCCCCGGTGAACAGCGCCGTCAGCCCGCGCCCGCCCGCCAGACCGCCGCGAAACCCCCACCCCGCCAGCACGAGCTCGCGGTGCTGCGCGTGGCGACACAGCTCGGCCAGGATCTGCTTGCGCTCCGGCGCCAGCACCAGATCGTCCCAATTGCGGGTCACCGGCAGGGGCCGCGCCAGCGAGCCGAGCGAGCGGGACGAGCGACGTCGCACCGCAGCGCCGAGCTCCTCACGCGACAGCCGACCGCCCTCGCCGCGATGCCGCAGCGCCGAGGCGACCAGCTCGTGGATCGGCCCGCCCGCGAAGCCGTAGAGGCCGACCACCTCCGCCAGCGCCGCGTCGTCCAGCTCGGCCCCGTGCCGCGCCAACGCGCCCCGCCACAGCCGGCGTCGCTCGCCGAGCCCGGGCCGGTCGATGCGCAGCGCCGTGATCCCCGCGCTGGCCGGCTCCCACGCGCTCGTGCCCGTGTACGCGGCGCGCACCGTCGGCGCCGCGGCCATCCGCTCCAGCACCTGCACCCGCCGCGCCTCCGCGAGCCCGTCGAACTCCTCCCACACCACCACGAGCTCGCCGAGCAACGCCTCGCGGCGCACACGATCGAGCTGCGCCAGGAATTGTCCCGGGTCGAGCGCCGCACAGGCGACCCGCAGGACCCCGAGCCCGAGCTCCGCGCCCACCGCCTCGATCGCCGCCGTCCGCCCGCAGCCCTCGCTCCCGTGCAGGTACACCGCGTCCGCCTCGCCGACCCGCCAGCGCCGCGCCAGCGTCACCAGCCGGGCCCGCAGCGGCTCCGCCAGCACCAGCTCCGACAGTCGCAGCGCCGCGCCAGCACGGCGAGCCAGCCCGCGCAGCGCCGGATCGATCTCGTCGCTGGCGTGCAAGAACTCGACGATCCGCCCCGGCACCGCCAGCGCCAGCGCCAGCGAGGTCGCCCCCGCCTCGCCCTCCGCCCGCAGCAGCCCCTCGCGCAGCACGCTCCCCGCACCCATCAGCGCGCGCCGCAACACCACCGCCCCGGCGTCGTCGCGCGCGAGCACCTGCAGCGCCAGACCGACGCTGACCCGCCGACGCGTCATGTCATCGTGCAGATAGCCGACGATCCGCTCGAAGCGCGGATCGAGCTCCGGCGCCAGCGCCAGCACCAGCACGTCGAGCTCGGCGCGGGTCAGCGCGAAGCGGCGGGCCAGCGTCGCCAGCCGCGGCGCGGCCCCCTCGCGCTCGCTGTCCGCCACCCGCCCGGCGATCGTCGCCGCGTGCCGATCGGCCGCGGCGAACAGCGCCTGCCTCTCCGGCCCCGGCGCCTCGCGTCGCAGCGGCCGCGACAGCTGCCAGTCGATCTCCTCGTCGAGGATCGCCAGCGCCGAGGTCTCGCGCACCGGCAGCGGCGTGCGCCGCAGCTCCAGCACCGCCGCGCGCAGCAGCAGCAGCAGCCGCCGGATCGCCCTCGTCTCCCTCTTGCGGCGCCGCCGCCGCCGCGCCCTCGGCACTGCCAACCAT
>JBGAUA010000026.1:0-29216 GCA_044228875.1 Anaerolineae bacterium | reverse complement strand
CTCAATGGCGTTTCGGAACTGGCAGCGGAATACAAGTCCGATGCGCAGGTCCGGCGGCTGTTCGATCTTGCGCTGAAGCTGGAAGGGCTGCCCCGCCACAGTTCGACCCACGCTGCGGGCGTTGTCATTGGGGACCGGCCACTGGCGGAGCTGCTGGCGGACAGCGGCTGGACGGAGGCGGTGGTCAAGCCCTGCGTCTCCGGCGGCGCCCGCCACACCTACCGGGTAGACCGGGAGAACGCGGCGGCGCTGGATCCGCTGCTGCGCGGGCTGCTGCAAGAGGAGGCCTTCATCCTGCAGCCCTTCCAGCGGGCCGTCCTGTCGGGCGGCGAGGACACGCTGATGGTGCTGGGCGGGCGCTATTCGCATGCGGTGCGCAAGCTGCCGCAGGCGGGGGACTTCCGGGTGCAGGACGATCACGGCGGCACGGTATGGCGCCTCCGTCCCGACGACGCGCAGGTGGATCTGGCCGAGCGCGCCATGGCCGCCTGCCCCTTGTCTGGCGCCGGGATGGCGCCGGCCTACGGCCGGGTGGACATGGTCCGAGGCAATGACGGCGCCTGGGCGGTCATGGAGCTGGAGCTCTTCGAGCCGGAGCTTTGGTTGCGTCAGCATCCGCCGTCGGCGGAGCTGCTGGCCGAGGCGATCGTGGGGAGCCTGGCGGTCGCCTGAAAAGAAGGGAGATCGGAATGAAGACCGGGACTAGACGATGGCAGCTGCGCCGATTGGCGCTGGCCCTGCTGGGATGCGTCCCGGCGCTCGGGCTGACCGTCCGGGCCGCCCCGCGCGCCGAGCGCCGGGTAACGCTCTACGATGGCAGCCTGAACACCGGCACGCCCGACACGCAGGGCTTCCTGTACCTGGCCCGCCCGCAGACGCCGCCGCTCATGGCCACGCAGGCCTTCGCCGCCGGGGTGACCACGCTCACCACCAGCGGGCAGCGCGGTGACAGCGCGGGCTGGTTCGGGCGCGCCGACCGCCTGCCGGCCCTGGACCGGCGGGCGGGCTTCACGGTCACCTTCACGGTTCGCCTGGACGCCGAGGACCATTCGGGCAGCGACAAGAACGGGGATGGCATCGGTGACCGCGCGGGCCTGAGCATCATCGTCCTGACCTCGGACGTGTTGGGCATCGAGCTGGCCTTCTGGCCGGGTGAGGTCTGGGCACAGGAGGACGGGGCGGCGGAGCCGCCGCCGCCGGGCAACACCCTCTTCACCCATGCCGAGGGCGCCGCCTGGGATTCCAGTGCCGCCCTCACACCCTACGACCTGCGCATCCAGGGCGACGGCTACGCCCTCTCCAGCGCCGGCGCGCCGATCCTCGCCGGCCGTCTGCGCGACTACCGTGCTTTTGGCCAGTTCCCCTATACCTCGCGCAACTTCCTCTTCCTGGGCGACGACACCACCAGCGCCAGCGGGACCATGGCCTTGTCGCAGGTGGCGATCCTGCTGCCGGACCATGGGGAGGGCGGGACGCCGACGGCGTCGCCGACGGTGATTCCGATCGCGACGGTGGAGGCCACGGCGACGGTGGAAGCGACGGCGACCGTCGCCGCGACGGCGACGGCTGAGACGAGCGCCACGGCGACGGCCGCAGCGACGGCGACGCCTGACGGTGGGGGGACGGTGACCGTAGAGGCGCTGTACCTGCCGCTGCTGCGCGGCGGGCGCTGAGGGGGGCGCCAGGGCATGGTCTCGTGGTCCTCGCGATGCCTGCCGGTGCCGCCCGGACGGCCTCCCGCGCTGCGCCGAACGGTTCCCCGCGGTGTACGAAAGGCCGTCCCCTGCTGTAGCCCTCGCGGTGTCAAGGGCGGCCATTTCAAGTACGCTGCGTACTTGGTCGAAAACACCGGGTCTTTGGGGTCGTTCAGCAGTCGTTACAGGGATCAAGTACGCAGCGTACTTGATCCGCTTCCCCACGAGAACCTGCGGCGATCTCGTGGCTGTCCGATTCAGAAGCCCTCGGGGCGCCGGGCACGCTCGGCAGCATCCTGAAGCAAGCGGGATTGAGGAGGTAACCCCATGCGCTATGCCGTGGTCATCGAACAGGCCGAAGGCAACTACTCGGCCTACGTTCCAGACCTTCCTGGCTGTGTCGCGACGGGCGCCACGGTGGCAGAGGTCGACGAGGCCATTCGCGAAGCCGTCGCCTTCCATATCGAGGGGCTGCGGGAGGATGGTCTGTCGATCCCACTACCGGTCAGTCGGGTCGAGTACGTCGATGTTGCTGCTTGAGTGGTAACGGGCTGCAGCGTCCTGCAGCCCGTCTTGCGGGCTCTGCATCGACTTTGTCAGACCTCGTCGACTCGCACCGACCATGTCTTCATCCACCTTCACCGCCATGCTATGGCGCTACCCCGGTCCTGGCGGCTGGACCTTCGTCACCATCCCCGAGGACGAGACGCCGCTCGTCACCCATGGCTGGGGGCGCACGCCCGTCGTCGCCACCGTCGACGGCCGCGGTTGGGAAACATCGGTATGGCGTGAGCGCAGCGGGCGGACCCTGCTCGCCGTACCCAAGCGCATCCGCGGATCCAAGGAGGACGGGGATACGGTGGCGGTGCGCATCGAACTGCGGCTGGATGGCTGAGTTGCCGCGAGAAAGGTCAAGCCGGGTCGGGTCACAGGAGCCGGGAAACCGAGCGATGATCCGGCGTGATCGACCGGGGATGTCGGCGGGAGCATCAGCCCCCGCTATCCCCACCCGATTCTCCCTCACCCACCCGCCGGTAGCGCCGTCCTCTTCGCTCGCCCTCGGCCTTCAGCGCGCCCGCCTCGACCAGGGCGGTCAGATCCTGCCAAGCCGTGGCCTGGCTGATGCTGAAGTGTGCTGCGTAGGTCGGCGACGTCCAGTCCCGCCCGCCGGTCGCCAAGGCCAGGGCCTCCAGTTCGGCCAGGGCGAAGGCCAGGGTGCCGGCGATGGCCGAGCCTGCCAGGTCCGCCGGGGTCTTACGCTCGACCGCCGCTACCAGGCGGCCGTCCAGAAAGATCCCGTAATCGCCCACCGGCAGCTCGCGCTTGACCAAGGCGGCCTGCAGGCCGCCGAAGCGCCAGCCGTAGCGCTCGCGGACATCCACCGCGATCTCCAGCGGCCCGTCCAGGCCGCGGGCCGCCGGCACCTTCATGCCCGGCCGCGCCGCACCCATGCTGCGCTGGCTGCGCCAGAAGATCAGCTGCCGCTCGCCCTTGACCGTCCACACGAAGAGGCTGCGGCGGCGCTGGCGGCGCTGTAGCACCAGGTGCACCGCCTTGCCCACCCGCCAACATTGCTCCACCGGCAAGGTCTCCAGCAGCTGCGCGTCCGGCGGCCAGGACGGCAGCGGATGGCAGAAGACATCCTTGGCCCCCGGCCAGATGGCGGCGCAGGCCAGGACCAGCGGCGCTTCACCGGCAACCGGCACCGACAGCAGGAAGGGCAGTCGGCCGCCGGGGATGGGGTCGCGGGCGATCAGGAGCTCGAGCATGAGGGTGGAAGCTCTACCACCGCCACGGGCGACCGTCAAGCCGATCATGCCCGACGCCTCCCAGACATGTGACGTTGCCACCGCCCGAACGTGCGTTGTCGGTCGCCGGACCAAGGTGTATCGTTCCCTCGACCCGCCACGCCGTATCCCCCGGCAGTTCTGAGCCGCCAAGGAGCCTGTCACGCCATCGCCGACCCGCGTCACCCGCTGCCCAGGATCGCGCGCCATCCTACTGCTCGCCCTTGTGGGGCCGGCCGTCCTGGCATGGACCGCCCTTGCCGACGGTCCCGTCACCGTCGCCCAGGACCTGTCCTACCACGTCCATCTGCCGCTCCTCCTCCTGGCAGCCATGCCCGATCCTCCCGCGCCCCCCGCCACTCCCATCCCCCCCGACTTCGCCCCCTTCGGCCTCGTCCGGCTCGCGCCGGAGCTGCGGCTGGACGGCAGCGGGGTCACCGTCGACAGCCTGGCCTTCTGGGAGGCGCCCCTCGCCGAGGACACCCTGCTGCTGGCCACGGCCAAGGGCAACCAGCATGTCGAGGTCTGGCGATGGCCCTTCAAGGGCGCTGAGCTGGCCGCGCTTCAGGACGCCCGCTGGGCCGGATCGCTGGTCAACGGCATCGTCGTCGACCAGGATCAGGGCCGCGCCTATGTGTCCGTGTCGCGGCCCGCATCCACCATCGCCGCCTTCGCCCTGCCCGGGCTCGAGCCTCTGGGCGCGCTCGTCGCCGGTCAGGTGGACCTGCGCGTCGAGCCCAACCTTGCCCTGCTCACCCTGCCCGACGGCGCCAGACGCCTCTACGCCTCGGCCGACGACCGGGTGTTTGCCTTCGACCCGACGGATGGCAGGCTGCTGGCGGACTTCCCGACGACGCATGCCGTCGAGACCGTGCTGGCCGACGATGTCGACCAGGTCCTCTACCTGCCGGACGAGACCCGCCGCAGCGGCGTGCACGCCTACCATCCGGATGGCCGACCCTTCCAGCGCGGCGGCGTCGCGAGCTTCGGCGGCGGCGGGATCTTCGAAGCCGATGCCGAGGGCATCGCCCTGCGCGCCTGCCGCGGCCCGGACGGTCGCGACGACGGCCGCGGCCTCATCGTCGTGTCCGACCAGAAGAACGACGCCACCGACTTCGAGGTCTTCGACCGCCGCAGCTGGACCCACCTCGGGCGGCTGCAGCTGGACGGCGTGCGCCGCACCGACGGCATCGCCTCGACCGAGCGGCCCCTGCCCGGCCATCCGGACGGGCTCTTCGCCGCCGTGAACGACGATGCCGAGGTCGTCCTCGTCGATTGGGACCCCATCCTGGAGGCCACCGGCTTGCGTTGCGAGGGCGGGATTCCGGCCGAAGCGACCCCCACCGCATCGCGGCGACGCTAACCCCTCGCCCCCGCCCGCCGTTGTGCCTGCGAAGCTCTCCCCTTCTCCTCCCCCTTCCCTCGCCGCTCGGAGTGCCCCGATGAAAGTCCTGACCCCCCTTCTCGTCGTCCTCTTCGCCGCCCTCGCGGCCTCCGGCGCCGCGGCGCAGGAAGAACAGCCGCCGATCGGGTTCTTCGTGGACGCCACGGGGCGGGCGCGGGTCCAGGTGGCGTCGACGCCGGCCTACTACTACGTGCTCTTCGCGCGCGACAGCTTGCCGGCCGGCACCGAACGCGCCGTCGGGATGGCCCTGGGCCGCGAGGGCACGACCACGCTTACCGAGGGGCTCGCGGCCTACCCGCAGGGGCATTACCGCGTTCAGCGCTACCCGCTCGCGGCCCCGGGCGACCAGGACCGCGACGGCATCGACGACGTCACGGAACTCGCCGACCAGGGCCGACTCGGCCCCTTCAACCCGTCGGCCGAGATCAAGCCCGTCGATGGTACGGTGGCCATCCCGGACCGGGCCACCTTCGAAGCCCTCTCGTACAAGGGCCAGGAGGTGCTCATCGACACCCATCTCAAGGACCTGGAGTTCGTCAAGTTCTATATCCTGGACGCCGACACCGACAACCCCAGGGTCTACTTCATGAACTCCGTCACGCACCGGGCCCACGGCAGCTTCGCCCGCGCCATCGGCCTTCCGGGCGGCGGGCGGGGCGGGGGCGTGCCCGGGCAGATGCGCGGCGAGATCGTCTACCACCCGCATGTGCTGAGCCCCAGCGGCAGCCTGGGCGTGTACCGCTTCGAATTCGAGCCCAACGACAGCTACGCATTCGCCGACGTGCGGATGGCCTACGAGCTGATGGCCAGGAGCATACCGCTCCTGCAGAACAACTGGTACTACTACCCCATGCCCAAGTCCGCCCTCCCGCGCTACCAGCGGGAGAAGGACCTCTTCGACGCCTCGCGTGTCAAGATCATCCTGGACGAGGTCATCTTCGCCGATACTCGCTACATCCCGCTGAACCTCGCCGAAGGCTACGGGATGCTCACGGTCATGGACCCCAACGCACGGCCGAACCCGCGGGACATCGTGATCTACGCGTCCCTGCCCAACGAGATGCCGCGGGTCGGCGGCATCATCACCACGGTGCCGCAGACGCCGCTCTCACATGTGAACCTGCGCGCCATCCAGGACGGCCTGCCCAACGCCTACATCGCGGGTGCCCTGGAGGACGCCGCCATCACGGCCCTGGTGGGCAAGCATGTCTACTACCGGGTGAGCGCCGACGGCTACCTGCTGCGCGAGGCGACCTTGGCCGAGGTGGAGGCGCACCATGCCGCGCGCCGCCCGACCGAGCCGCAGGTCCCGGTCCGCGATCTCAGCGCCACGGCCATCGCGCCGCTCGACAGCATCGGTTTCGCGGACTGGCGCCGCTTCGGCGTCAAGGCCGCCAACGTGGCCACCATGCGGCGCTTCGGCTTTCCCGAGGGCACGGTCCCGGACGGCTTCGCGGTCCCCTTCGCCTTCTACGACGCCTTCATGACCCACAACGGCTTCTACGACGACGTGCGGGCCATGCTCGCCGACCCGGTGTTCCTGAGCGACTACGACGTGCAGGAGGCCCGGCTGAAGGCCTTGCGCAAGCAGATCGAGGACGGGGAGATGCCGGCCGTGATGCTGGACGCGCTGGCGGCGATGCAGGCGACCTTCCCGGCCGCCCAGCCCATCCGCGTCCGGTCCAGCACGAACAACGAGGACCTGCCGGGCTTCAGCGGCGCCGGCCTCTACGACTCGTACACCCACCATCCCGACGAGGGCCACATCGCCAAGTCCATCAAGCAGGTCTACGCCAGCACCTGGACCTTCCGCGCCTTCGACGAGCGGCAATACTACCGGGTCGACCACTTCCAGACGGCCATGGGCGTGCTGGTGCACGCCAACTACGAGGGCGAGGCGGCCAATGGCGTGGGCGTGACCACCGATCCCATCTACCTGACCAAGGGCACCTACTACCTCAACACCCAGGTGGGTGAGAACCTGGTGACCAACCCGGACGCACTCTCGGTGCCCGAGGAGATCCTCCTCGGCGCCGCCGCGGGCAGCGGCTACACCGTCGTGCGCCCCTCCAACCAGGTGGCCGATGGCCAGCAGGTCCTCTCCGCCAGGCACCTCGAGTCCATGCGCCAATACCTCGGCGTCATCCGGGCGGAGTTCGCGACGCTCTACGGCGAGGCGGCCAACCCGGACTTCGCCATGGAGGTGGAGTACAAGGTCACCGCGGAGGACGTGCTGGAGTTCAAGCAGGCCCGGCCGTGGATCTCCGCCGGGGATCCGACCGACCCGGGGACGGGTCCGACGACGGAGCCCACGAAGGCGTCGACCGCCGGCCCGACACCGAAGCCGACGATGACGAAGACGCCTGGCGCGACGCCGACGGCGGGGGGGAAGGGGGGCCACCGGCTGTGGCTGCCGAAACTGGGCGGGGGCTGAACGAGAGCATCCGCTGCCAACCGAGGCGACCGAGACGTCAGTCGCGGCCGATCCACACCTGACGGAGCAAGCCCCCATGTTCAGCGCCCTGCGAGCCCTGCGCCATCGCCGCTTCGCCTTCCTGTGGGCCGGGCAGACCCTGTCGCGCATCGGCGACTTCGTCTACGAGATCGTGATCGCCTGGTGGGTGCTCAAGGAGACCGGCTCGGCCGCCGTCATGAGCGCCGTGCTTATCGTCACCTTCCTGCCGGTAGCCGTGTTCACCCTCGTCGGCGGGGTGGTGGTGGACCGCGCGCCGCGGGCCTGGCTGATGCTCGTCTCCGACCTTCTGCGCGCCGCCGCGGTGCTTGGCGTCGCCTTCCTGGCCGCCGCCGGCCGTCTCGAGATCTGGATGGTCTATGGCCTTGGCCTGCTCTTCGGCATCGCCGACGCCTTCTTCACCCCCGCCTACTTCGCCCTGGTGCCCGAGCTCGTGCCCGAGGATGATCTCAACAGCGCCAACGCCCTCTCCAGCCTCAGCTTCCAGCTGGGCCGCGTCGTCGGGCCGGCCATCGGCGGCCTCATCGTGGCCGCCGGCGGCGAGGTGCTGGGGCTGTTCATCAACGGCGGCTCCTTCGTCGTCGCCGGCGCCTGCCTGCTGCCGCTCCTGGCCACCTCACGCGCCCCGGCGCGCGACCCCCAGGCCCCGGCCGCCCATTGGCTCGCCGATCTGCGCCAGGGCCTGGCCACCGTACGCGCGCAGCCCTTCCTCCGCATGGCCCTGGGCATGGGGGCCTTGGTCGGCGCCTGCCTCGTCGGGCCCTTTCTCGTCAGCATGCCCTTCCTGATCAGCGAGCGCTTCGGCGAGGATTCGCGGATCTACGGCCTGATCCTCGCCTGCTTCCCGGTGGGCTTCGTGCTGGGCAGCCTCTGGGGCGGCAAGCAGCAGCGCCTCCCCCGCCGAGGCATGGTCATGTTCGGCGGCATGGCTGTGGGCGCCCTCGCCCTCGGGCTCTTCGGCCTGCCCATGGTCCCCATGTGGGGGATGATGGCCCTGGCCGTCGTCAACGGCTTCGCCCTGGAGCTCAATGGCCTGGCCTGGGTGGTCCTGCTGCAGGAGAAGGTGCCCTCGGAGCAGCTGGGGCGGGTGGCCAGTCTGGAGCAGCTGCTGAGCTGGACCCTGACCCCCCTGGCCTTCGCCGTGGCCGGTTGGCTGACCGGACGCTGGGGGCCGGCCTTCACCTTCTGGGTCGGCGGAGCGAGCGCCCTGCTCTTCGCCCTGGTGGGCCTGCTGCATCCGGCCACCCGGGCCGTGGACTGAAGGTCGCCCGCGGCCGTCCGCTCAACGCGCCGGGCCGCGCCCCAGGGTCAAGGCCACCCAGTCGCCCTCCAGCGCCTGTTCCCAGAGCGCAAGGCCGGTCGCCTCGTAGGCCGCCACGACCCCGCCCGCCTGCTCCTCCAGGATGCCGCTGAGCACCAGGATGCCCTCGGGCGCCAGGTGCGCGGCCAGGGTGGGGGCCAGGACGATGAGCGTGGGGGCCAGGATGTTGGCCAGGAGGAGCGTGAAGGGGCCGCCGATGTCCGCGGCCGTCGCGTCGGCGGCCGCGCGCATGCCGCCGGGGGCGATGGGCCTCAGGCCCCCCGGGGCCAGCTCGCCGGCGCGCAGCTCCAGCCGGCAGCCGTTTTCCGCGGCGTTGGCGCCCGCCACCTCCACCGCCTTGGGGTCGATGTCCACACCCAGCACCCGGCCCGCGCCCAGGAGGCGGGCCGCGATGGCCAGGATGCCGCTGCCCGTCCCCAGGTCCAGCACCGAGTCGTCCGGGCGCAGGCGGCGGGCCAGGGCGGCCAGGCAGAGCTGGGTGCTGGGATGCAGGCCCGTGCCGAAGGCCATGCCCGGGTCCAGCCGCAGGAGGATCTCGTCCGGGCCGGGCGGCGGGTCCATGCTGTCGGGGCCCAGCCAGGAAGGGAGGATGACGAAGCCGGCGACATCCGGGCCCGGCCCGCTGCCGGTCCCGGCGTCCGCCCCCGTCCTCTCTCTCGCCGCCCTTATCCGCCCGTCCGCGCCCGCGTCGGACAGACCCAGGGTGGCCGGGATGCGCAGCGGGCGGTAATGCGCCTTCCAGGCCTCCGCCCAGTTGGCCTCCGCCAGGCTGCGGATGGCGGCTTCCGGGATGGGATGCAGGAGGCTGAGATGCCAGAGGCCTACCTCCAGCTTGTAGCGGCCCTCCACGTCGTCCACCGGCAGGTAGGTGAGCACGCGATGGCGGCGCTCCGGCAGGGCGCGGCCGCTGGCCGTGTCCCGCACCTGCACCTCCACCACCGCGCCGCCGCCGTAGCGCTCGAAGAGCTCGCAGACGGCCTCGGCCGCCTCACCGTCCACCTCGACGCTGATCTCCAGCATGGCGCCGCTGCCGCTGTCGGCGGCGCTCACGAGAAGAGGTCCTTGATCTTCTGCCAGATGCCGCCGCCGGCGCCCGTCCGTTCGACCACCGCCGAGGGCGGCAGGCCGGCGCGCAGCTGCTCGTAGAGCTCGCGTTCGCGCGAGGCGAGCTTCTCCGGCGTGGACACGAAGACGGTGACCACCAGCTTCCCCCGGCCGCCGCGCCGCAGATGGGGCACGCCCTGGCCCTCGATGGTGAACTGGTCGCCGGTCTGGGTGCCGGCCGGGATGGCCAGGCGCCTGCTGCCCTCCAGGGTCGGGATGTCCAGCTCGGCGCCCAGGGCCGCGTCGGCGGCGTTGAGGCGCAGGGCCAGGAGCAGGTCCGATCCCTGGCGCAGGAAGAGCGGATCCTCGTCCACCTGCAGCACCACGAAGAGGTCGCCGGGAGGGCCGCCGAAGCGGCCGTGGCTGCCCTCGCCGTTCAGGCGGATCTGGATGCCGTCCTCGACCCCGGCCGGCACGTCCACCTCCAGGCTCTGCTGGCGGGCCTGGCGACCCTGCCCGCGGCAGGTCTCGCAGGGCGTCTCCACCGTCTGGCCGCGTCCGCGGCAGCCGGGGCAGGTCTGGACGTTGACGAACTGGCCGAATACGCTCTGCTGCACCTGGCGCACCTCACCCTTGCCCTGGCAGGTGCGGCAGGTCACCGGCTTGGAGCCCTCGGCCGCGCCGCTGCCCTGGCAGCTGCCGCAGGTCTCCTGGCGGGTCACCTGGACCTGGCGCGTGGCCCCGAAGACGGCTTCACGGAAGTCCAGCCGCAGCTTCAGCTGCAGGCTCTCGCCGCGCTCCGCCGCCGTCGGGCCGCGCCCGGCGCGGCGCGAGCCGTTGAAGTTGAAGAGCTGCTCGAAGAGGTCGCCCAGGTCGCCGACGCCGCCCATGGGCGACTCAGCCCCCGCGGCCCGGCCGCCGCCCTGGAAGGCGGCCGCGCCGAAGCGGTCGTAGACCGCGCGCTTCTGCGGATCGCGGAGCACCTCGTAGGCCTCGTTGATCTCCTTGAAGCGCGTGGCCGCCGCGGCGTCGCCACCGTGCAGGTCTGGATGGTGCTGCTTGGCCAGCTGGCGGTAGGCGCGGCGGAGCTCGGCCTCGTCGGCCTGGCGTCCGACGCCCAGGATCTCGTAGAAATCGGTCATGGATGGCTGCTGTGCTTTCGGCGGTGGCCGGTGAAGGGGGTGGAGTCCGCGGTCGCGCTGCCGGGCGCCGTCGGCCCCAGGGTGGCGCACGCGTGGCCGGCAGGCCCGCAAGGGCCGGCTTATGCCGCGGCGCCGGCCATCAGACGGGTCATCAAGCGGGCGATGTAGCCCACGGAAGGCACGGCGCGGTCGTAGGCCAGACGGGTGGGGCCCACCACGCCCAGGATGCCCGCGGGGGCGGGATCGCCGAAGGGGGCGAGCACCAGGGACATGTAGGGCAGGCGCTCGAATGGCGGCTCGCCGCCGATGATGACCTGCACGCCGCCCTTCGGCAGCCGTCCCAGGATGGATTCCAGTCCCTGGCCGTGTTCCAAGAGCTCCACCACCTCGCGCAGCCGCCCGCCGTCGGCGAACTCCGGCTGCTCCAGGATCTGGCTGAGCCCGGCGTGGTAGAGCTGGGCGGCGCCGCGATGCTCGGTCCCGTGGCGCAGCCGCTCGACGGCGTCGAGCACCTCCGCCTCCGCTCCGGCGACGTCCGTCGGCCCGCCGGTCGCGGTCGAGGCGCCGGGCATCCGCGAGCGGCCGGGCTCCCGGCGCTCCGCCAGGTCATGGTTGATCCGCAGCGCCATCTGGTCGAGTTGGGACTGGTCCACGGGGGGTTCAGGGCGCCAGCGCAGCTGCCGCACGCTGCCGTCGGCCAGGATGCCCACCAGCTGCACCAGGCCGTCGTCCATGCGCAGCAGGTCCACCCGGCGCAGAGGGGCGCCCTGGCGGCGTTCCGCGGCCACCAGGGCCGCCACGCCGCTGGCGCGGGCCAGCACCGCGGCGCTCAGCTGCAGCCAGCGCTCGAGATCCCAGCCGGCCTGGTGGAACTGGTGGCTGATGGTGTCGCGCTCGGCGGCGGGCAGCTCCACGCGCTGCATCAGGTGCTCGACGAAGTAGCGGTAGCCCGCCACCGTGGGCACGCGCCCGGCGGAGGTATGCGGCTGGCTGAGGTAGCCCAGGTCCTCCAAGAGTCCCAGGTCGTGGCGCACCGTGGCCGAGCTGTAGGGCAGGTCATGCTGGCGCACCAGCCCGCCGGAAGCCACGGGCTGGGCGCTCACCACGTGGTCGCGCACCACCAGGGCCAGCACCCGGCGCTGCCGGAGGGTGAGAGGGTCGGTGGCGGTCATGCCCTAATGGTAGCGGGGGAGGGCGGGGAGGCAAGCGCGGAGCGGCGCGTCCGACACCCGCCAAACCCTTGTCGCCACGATTAATGTGGTCTTGGGACAGCCTGCGAGTATGATCTGGGACGCCTGCCGGAACCCCACCCGTCATCCCCATTCCAGCCATCGAGGTTCAGCCATGCATCTGCCCAGGTCCATCGCGTTCCGTCGGCTGAGGACCCGACTGCGGTCCAGTCGAGCGGTGTTGTCGTTTGCCCTCATGCTGCTTGCGGCGGGCTGCAAGTCCCAGCCCACCGCTGCCCCCGGCGACGGCGGGCTGGCGTTGCCGGGCGTTGCCGACGGCGGTGCGGCGGCTCCCGCTCCCACCTTGGCCGATGAAAAGGCCGCCGTGGCGGCCATGGATGCCAACTGGCCCACGGAGACCTACAACAGCGAGGCCGGTCCGGCCAAGAAGCTGATCTACAACGCCATCAAGTCCCTGAGCCCCCTGGGCGACGAGGCAGCCGGCGGCATGGCGGCGGACTTCAAGGGTGAGGACCTGTCGGCGCGCGACTACAGCAAGGATTGGACGCAGAGCGGCATCCGGATGGGCGACTGGGCCGAACGGTCCGACGACCTCGACGGCGCGGCTTTCCGGACGGCCTTCAACCGCTACCTGTCCGAATTCGAGACGGTGGACACCGTCGAGGTCCACACCTGGGAGCTGCGGCTGCCTGACGCCCCGGCGGGCACGGTGCGCCTGGAGGCCAAGGATGCCGTCTGGGTGGTGGGGCGGGACCGAGACGGGCAGGTCCGTGAAGACCGGCTGCACCTGGTCTTCGACCTGGAAAAGCCGGAAGCGGGCAAGGAATGGTCCCTCACCGGACTGCGCACGGAGCAGGGCAGGACCGCGCGGGCGCCGCGCAACCACTTCACCGACATCACCGCCATGGCCTTGCCCAGCGGCTACGACCAGGTCGGCGCGCAGGTCTACACCGACGGTGGTCCGGCCTTCGGCGACGTGGATGGTGACGGCGACGACGACCTCTTCCTGCCGCGCCAGCACGCGCCGGCGAGGCTCTACATGAACGACGGCCAGGGGCGCTTCAGCGACATGACCGTGGACCTGGGCTTGCAGACCCTGGACCTGGCGGAGGACTCCAACGCCGGTGTCTTCCTGGACTACGACCGCGATGGCCGGCTGGACCTGGCGGTGGGCCTGAAGTCCAGGGGGCTGCGCCTCTTTCACAACGAAGGCGGGAGCTTCGCCGACGTGACCGGCCCGGCCAACCCCCTGGGTCCCGGCCAGTGGCAGACCCTCAGCGTGGCCGACTACGACAACGACGGTTTTCCGGACATCTACGCCGCCAACTACGGCCTGATCGATGCCGAGCACCAGCCGGAGAGCTACGTGGACGCCCGCGACGGCCTGCCCAACAAGCTGCTGCGCAACGACGGCGGCTCGGGCCGCTTCGTCGACGCCACCGAGGACGCGGGCATGGCGAGCCCCAACGACCGCTGGACCTATGCCGCTGCCTGGGCCGACTACGACCGCGACGGCGACCAGGACCTTTTCGTGGCCAACGACTATGGCCCCACCTGGTTCTGGCGCAACCGCGGCGGCGGGCGCTTCGAGGAAGTGTCCGCGGAGATCGGCGCGGTCAACCACGGCAACGGCATGGGCTTGAGCTGGTTTGACTACGACGGCGACGGTTACCTGGACGCCTATATCTCCAACATGCAGAGCTTCGCCGGCAACCGGATCACCCGCATGGACCATTTCCCGGGCACCGAAGAGCAGAAGGCCATGTACCGGCGCTTCTCACAGGGCAACGCCTTGCTGCGCAACACCGGCGACGGACGCTTCGAGAACGTGACCGACCAGGCGGGGGTGCGCTACGCCTTCTTCGCCTGGGGCAACCTGGGCTGGGACTACGACAACGACGGGGACATGGACATCTACGGCAACGGAGGCTTCTACACCGGCAACAAGGCCGACGATACCTGAAGCCTTTTCTGGCGCCAGGTTCTGGCGTCCGATTCCGCCGGCGACACCTCCCTCCGCGATGCCGGTCACCGCAACCATTTCCGCCAGCTGGCCGAAGAGGGCAAGTCCTGGAGTCCGCTGGAGCCCAACTGGATCTTCCAGAACCGCGGCGACGGCACCTTCGACGAGGTGGGCAACGTCACCGGCCTGGCCCTGCGCCTGGACAGCCGCGGCGCCGCCACCAGCGACATCGACGGCGACGGCGACCTGGACCTGGCGGTCTACAACCGCAACTCGCCGCTGATCAAGATCTACCGCAATGACACGCCCGACCAGGGCAAGGCGCTCATGGTGGACCTGGACGCCGGCAAGCGGCCCACCGAAGGCAGTCAGGTGACCGTGCGCTGCGGGGGCCGAACCCTCCTGCGCCAGCTTGACGCGGGGGCGGGCTTCCTGTCCCAGAACTCGGCCACCCTGCATGTCGGCCTGGGCGCCTGCTCGGAGATCGAGGGCATCGAGGTGCGCTGGCCGGATGGCGAGGTAGAGTCCTTTGACGGTGCCGAAGCGGATCAGCGGGTGACGCTCGTGCGCGGCGCCGGCCGCGCGGTCCCCGGAGCGGCCCTGACCGCGCGCAACGTCAACATCGACCAGCGCCCGGGCCTGACCGGCGACCTGTCGGCACCGATCCCGGCCGCGCGCTTCGACGCCTTCGACGGCGGCGAGACCTTGGATCTGTCGGTGCTGGGTCCGGGGGTGCACGTGCTCAACTTCTGGGCCACCTGGTGCCTGCCCTGCGCCGCCGAGATGCCGGAACTGGTGCAGCTGGAGGCGCTGTACCGCGGCAAGGGTGTCCGCTTCCATGGCGTGACCATGGACACGCGCGACAAGACCGAGGAGGTCAAGGCGTTCCTGGCGCGCTACGCGGTGCCCTATCCCCAGGTTTGGGGCACGACCGAGGCCATGGCGCCCTTCGCCAGCCTCGCCTCGGTGCCCAATGGTTCGATCCCCATCACCGTGGTCATCGCGGATGAGGTGGTGCGCAGCATCAGCGCCGGCGCCATCCAGCGCGAGGCTCTGGGCCAGCTCCTGGACGCATTGTCCGCACCCTGACGACCTTGCCTCGCCCGGGCCGCCGGCCCGGGCGAGGTCCGCGTCTGAGCGACGCCAGGTGTCGTGTCACGGGACGCGCTCAGGGCGCGGTGTACAGTGGGTTGGGCCGGCGCTGCGGCGGCACGTAGCGGGTGTGGTAATCCCGCCAGTCCGCGGGGAAGCGCCGGTAGACCGGATCGTCCTCCAGGGCAGCCGCCGGCCCCTTCGTCACCGGGTCGGCGTACTCTGGGCGATCGTGGCTGGGGAGCGGCAGCACCGTGCCGCCGTAGGCCGTGTTGAAGTCGCCGTCCTTCTCCCAACCGTCGCTGATGAAGACGAAGCTGCGCGACCATCCGGCCGGCGGCGGGCTCGGCACGGGGAACTCCAGTTGGATCTCGTCACCTGCATTGAGGATGACGTAGCGATCATCGGTGCCCGCCAAAAGCCGGCGCACGTCGCCGAAACGGGTGTAGAAGCCGCCCAGGTCGATCCAGAGGGGCCGCAGGGAGACCAGTCGGTCATAGGCCGGCAGTTCGGGCCGGCTGCGCGGCGCGCGCCCTGCGGCGCCGAAGTGGCTGGTGACCGAGAAGCCGCGATAGCGCAGCTCGGCCCGCGAGGGCGCCAGCTCGGTCAGCCGCAGGTCGGCTTCCGGCGCCCGCGCGGCCAGGGCCAAGCGATCCCAGTACACCTCCAGGTTGGTGGCCAGGCGAATGCGGCCCGGTGCCTCGCCGCCGGCAGGGTCCAATCCGGACAGATCGATCAGCATCGTCTTGTGTTTGCCGGCGGGGAACCCGATGGGATCGCCCGCCGCCCGCCAGCTGCCGTCCGGCCCCTGAACCTGCAGGACCAGGGGCTCGGGCGCCGTGGCCCGGCCCTGGCCGATGGCCACGTTGATCGCGCTGTCGGTGGTATAGATCCAGCCATGGGCCAGGATCAGCAGGCGGTCGGCGCCGGGGCCCGCCGCCCGAAGGCGGGCAGCGGCGGCGGTCAGGTCCAGCGCCACCCAGTGGTCGGGGGCGATGCCTTGGTAGGCGCCGACGCCGAAGCCGTCGAGGTACTGGCCGTCCAGCTCGCGGACCAGGGCCGCGACGTCGCGGCCGTCCTGGTCCACGGCGGCGTCGATCGGCTCCGATCCCGCCAGGGACTGCAAGGCCAGGGGCGGCGGCGGGATGGCGAAGCGCTCGTCGACCAGCGGGGTGATCGCTTCCGGATGGTCCACCGCCAGGAGCTTGACCTCGTCGAAGAAGTGGGTCTCCCAGAGCTCGGCCGTGATGGCCAGTCGGTAGCGGCCGTCGATCGGTCGCAGCTGCTCGCCCCGCAGGTTGACCCAGTCGCGGGTCTGCACCACCCCCGCGGTGTCCACCGCGTTGATGCGCAGGCCCAGTGGGCTGCGCCAGAGGATGTCGGTCACGAAGCGCAGTCCGTCGCCGCCGTCGGCGAAGAGCCAGGGGCAGGAACCTTTCAGCCGCTGCAGCGCGACGGCCTCTCCATCGGCCGGCAGGTCGAACTCCGCCTGCGCCACGCCGTTGGGCCATTGGATGTAGACCAGGTCGCTGCTGCGCTTGGTGCCCAGACCGAGGTGCACGACCGGGCCGTCGATGGGGCGGGTCTGGCTCAGCCGGCCGACGCGGACGCTGATCTGACCACCCAGACCGAAGCTGTTGATGCGCTGGTCGCCGGATGCGGCCGAGGCCTGGGCGCCGCCGGAAGGCGCCGCGGGAAGTTCGAGGCCGCGCGGGCGGATGCGCTGGAAGTGATAGGCCTTCGACCCGCCCTCATTGATCAATCGCAGCGGCCGGCCGCCGCGGTCGGTGCCCACCATGTCCAGCCTGCCATCCTGGTCCAGGTCGACGACGGCCTGGACGGTGGCGGCTGTGCGCGACAGCAGCAACCCGGTGGCATCCAGCACCACCACCGCTTCCGGCAGACCGCCCAGGACCAGGTCCACGGCGCCGTTGTTGTCCATGTCTCCCGTGAGGAGTCGGCCGACCGGGAGGGCCGCGGTCGATGGGTCGTCCATGCCACCGGTCAGGAGCTGTCCCAAGGCGGCGTCCACCTTCGAGAGCGCATCCGGTGCCAGCAGGGTCGCTCCGGCGAGCCAGGTGCCCGCCGTCCCGCCGAAGGGATAGGCGCTGTCCACACCGGCGCCCGCGGCGGACCGCCGCAGCAGGGCCAGGTCCAGGACCCCGTCCTCGCGCCCGCCGTCGGCCGCCGCGGCCAGGTCTACGGCGGCGAAGTCCTGGACATCCGTGAGGGACGACGCCCTGGTGGCCTCGTAGCGACCGCTGCGGTGGTTCTCCATGCGCAGCGAACGGCCGGCGGCATCCCGGGCGACCACGTCGCCATCGCCGTCGCCGTCGAAGTCGGCCCATAGCAGCCGGTTTAGGCCGTCCATGTCGAAGGGCTCCGTCAGCGTCCAGCCGCCGTCGCCGTTGTTGCGCAGCACCGGCGGCTTGCCCCGGGCCACGCCCAGGGCCACATCCAGATCGCCGTCGAGGTCCACATCCAAGGCCCAGGCGCCTCCATAGGCCGCGCCGAGGACCGCCGCGCCCAGTTCGGTCTTGTCGTTCATCGCCTGAAAGGCGCCATCCTCCAGCTGCCGGTACAGGACCAGTCCGCGCGCGCCGGCGAGAAGGAGATCGGGCCGACGGTCGTTGTCGAGGTCGGCCGCCAGGACACCTTCAGGAGCCAAAGGCGGTTCGCCTGCCGGGTAGGCCAGATCCTTGGCCGTCGCCGCGAGCAGCCGGATGCCGTCGGCCCTTCCCAGGATTACCGTGGGCGGCCCCTCGCCGGCGAGGTGGGCGGCCGATGCCCAGCGGGCGCCGGGCGCGTCCAGGGGCTCGGCCCGGAAGCGCAGCGACCGGTCCGGCGCGGCCGGTTCAGACGCTGTCTCGGGCAGCGCCAGGAAGCTGCGGATGGGGCGGTTGGCAGGGTTGTCAGGGCTGCGCAAGCGCCCGGCGTCGTTCACGAAAGCGGGATCTTCCACCAGCAGGTTGCCCAGAACGGTGACGGCGGTGACCAGTGCCGCCGAGTCGCCGATCCGGACCGCGGCGTCCACCTTGGCGCGCTGTTCGACGAGGCGCCCCGACCAACGATCGGCGCCCTCCCACAGCGGCGGCAGCTGCGCGGCGGCTCCGGCGGCGTCGCCCGCTCGGGCCAGGAGCCGTGCCAGCTCCAGCCGCCCGAGGCGGTTGTCCGGTGCCGCCGCGACGATGGCCTCCAACGCGACGCGGGCCTCCGTCGCGGATTCCGGCGCCCGTTCCAAGGCCTGGAACAGCCGGTAGCGCGCCCGAAGGTGGCCGCCATCGGTGGCCACGGCCTGCTTGAGCGCGGACAAGGCCAGGGCGGCGTCCCCCTCCCGCTCGGCCACCAGGGCGGCGACGAAGGACACATCCGCGGCCACCGGCTCGATGGCCAGCGCGCGATCGATGGCGGCGCGTGCCGCTTCCAGGTTGCCGCTGGGGCCCATGTGGGTGATGGCCAGGTTGGCCCAGCCCGCCGGTTCCTCGGGGGCCAGCTCCGTCACCCGGGTGAAGCTCTTGACCGCGCGATCGGAGGGGTCGGACACCTCGAGCGCGGCCACCCCCATGTCGAACTGGCCGATCACCGTCTCCATGGCAGCCGGATCCCCTATCGGCCCAGGGGCAGGGACTTTGTCAGGCGCTGGTGTCTGGCGGCAGGCGCTCGCCAAGAGGCAGAAGGCCAGCATCAAATGGGACAGCCCGGCGCTGGTGAGGGCGTGCCTGAGGGAGGAAAGGGACATGGTCGGCCTCTCGCGACGGGTGACCGGAGCGTCGCGGCGGAGTCTGCCCCAGGGTCCGGCGGGGGTCAATCGCGGCGCGCGATCGGCACAAGGCGCGATCCCTTCGTGGATTCGGTCCAAGCGCTGCGACCGGTCGGTGGGCCGGGAGTAGAATCAGTGGCGGCCGATCCCGGCCGCCCTTCGCTCCTTTGCGGATTCTCGGATACGCCCATGCCCCTTGAGCACAGCAGCACCCCCGACGAGGTCGGCCGGACCCTGGCCGCCGTCGTCCGCGCCATCCTGCCGGGCGCGTCCTGGCGCCGCGCCCAGGAGCTCTGCGCCAGCGGCCGGGTGACTGTGGACGGGGCGGTGGCGACCGACCCCGCCCAGCGCCTCGTCGCCGGCCAGCGGCTGACCGTCGACCCCGAGGGCCCGCGCCGGCGGCCGGGCATCCTGCCCGACGACGCCATCCTCTACCTGGACCGCGACCTCGTGGTGGTGCGCAAGCCCGCCGGGATGCTGACCGTGGCCTGGGAGATCGACGACGGCCGGCCGACCCTGGCCGAAGCCACCCGCGCCGCCCTGCAGCGGCGCGACCGGCCGGCCGGTCTGCGCCACCTGCCGCCCCTGGGCGTCGTCTCGCGCCTGGACAAGGACAGCACCGGCCTGCTGGTCTTCGCCCGGACGGAGGAGGCGCGGGAGCGGCTGGAACGGCAGTTCGAGGCGCACAGCATCGAGCGGCGCTACCTGGCCATCGTCCACGGCGCCCCTGCCGATGGCCGGATGGCGTCCACCCTGGTCGCCAACCGCGGCGACGGCATCCGCGGCTCCCTCGGGGTCTTCAGCGCCCACCGCGGCCCGCCACCGCCCGGCGCCCAGAACGCCGTCACCCATCTGCGCGTCCTGGAGCGCTTCGCCCGCGCGTCGCTGGTCGAATGCCGCCTGGAAACCGGCCGCCAGCACCAGATCCGCATCCATCTGGCCGAGGCGGGCTGCCCGCTCGTGGGCGAGGCCATCTACATCCGCGAGTTCAAGGGCGTCGCCGTCCCCGCCCCTCGCCCGATGCTCCATGCCGCGGTGCTGGGCTTCACCCATCCGCGAACGGGCCGCGCGCTGCGGCTGGAGGACCCGCCGCCGGAGGACTTCCTGGCCTTGGTCGAACAGCTCAGGCGCGAAGGGGCCGGCGCCCGTCGATCCTCCGAAGCCTGACCGCTGCCTCTTGACGCAGGCTCCATCAAGCTGTAATCTCTTGATAACCCACGCAGGCATCCGCCCAGACGCCGACTGAACGTCATTGCTGTAAGGGCGCACGATACCATCCTTCGTGCGCGGCCATGCGCCGCGCACCGTGCCAAGGAGCCTGCATCATGTCTCGCCTGCACTGGCCGCTTCGCGCCGGCATCCTGACCGCGCTGCTCCTCGGGCCGGCCGGCCCGGGCGGCGCGCCGCCGGCCCTTCTCGCCCGCCCGGCGCCGGAATCGGCGGCCCCCCTGCGCCTGGACGACGGCGCCGGCCCATCGCCCCGCGCCCTGGTGGTCGACGGCGAGCATGACGCGGTGCGGGTGCCCGCCCATCCCGACCTGGCTCCGGCGACGGCGTTGACCCTGGAAGCCTGGGTCAGCCGCGAGGCCGCCCTCGGCTGCGGCACCCTGCTGGGCACGGGCCGGAGCAACGGCATGTGGCTGGGCATCTGCGGCGGCCGCCTGCGCTTCTCGCCTGGCGGCGGGGCCTTCGTCGATGGCGGCGCCCTCCTGCCCGACCGGCTCTGGACCCATGTCGCCGTGACCTACGACGGACGCCAGCGACGCAGCTACGTCAACGGCGTGCTGGACCGCGAGACGAGCGAGCAGCCGCAGCCGCTGCGCGCCGGGTCCGACGAACTCGTGATCGGCGCCGACGCCGAGCTGGGCGCCGCCTTCGCCGGCCGCATCGACAACGTCCGGCTGTGGCGGGTGGTGCGCGGTGCCGCCGAGATCCAGCGCGACATGCGCCGGACCCTTGGCGCCGCGGCGGGCCTGGTGGCCGAATGGCCCATGGACGGCGACGCGCGCGACCGGGTGGGCGGGCATGACGGCGAGGCCGTCAACGGCGGCACCTTCACCTACGACGGTGTGCTGCCGCGCGGCCTGGACCTGCCGCTCAGCCCCGCGGCGGTCAGCATCGACGCCCGCTGCGATCCCGGGGAGTACGGCGCCAGCGAGCGTGTGGCCCTGGACGGCGTCGACCGCCCCAAGGTCCACGTCCAGGCCTCGGCCGAAGAGCTCTACGTCTGCCTGGAAGGCCTGCCGCGCGCCACCGCCACCAACGCCCTCGCGGCGATCTACGTCGATCGCGACCTCAGCGCCGACACGACGCCGCAGCCGGGCGACTACCGCTTCAGCATCCGTGTTCGCGGCAGCGGCGAGGCCGACGAGGGCGACGGCAAGGGCGCCTGGCGCGACCTCGTCCTGGCCCCCGGCGAATGGCAGGCGGCCAGCATGGTCGTCGACCAGCTGTGGCGGGCCGAGTTCCGTCTGCCGCGGCGGCTGATCGGCGCGCGCCAGGATCCGGACAAGGCGGTGACCATCGGTTTGGCCCTGGCCTACGAGGAGGGGCGGACGCCCGGCGACGGCATCTTCTGGCCGGCGGGCGCCAGGGCCGGCCTGCCCGCCACCTGGGCGTCGGCGACCTTGGCCGAGGTGCCCGGCATCGCCCCGCGGGTCGAGTTCGGCGGTCAGGTCCTTCGCCTGGAGGAGGAAGGCAGGAGCGTCGGGGTCGAGGGCAGTGCCGTGCAGCTCCTGGGCGCCTACGAGGATGCCCTGATCCTGCTGGACGCCGTCGACACCGACGCGGCGGGTCGCTATACCCTGTCCCACCGCGCCCGCGGGCGCCGGCCGGAGGCCTACCTGGTCCGCCAGGCCGATGCTCGGGGAACCAGCTCGGTGGCCGCCGAGGCCGGCGCCGACGCCCGCGTGGTCGGCGCCGACCTGCTGTCCTATCCGGTCGATCCCGATCTGCCGCTCCCGGAAGCCTTCAGCCGGGGCCGCTTCATCGACCGCCTGGGCGGGGCGCCGCCCGAGGCCGGCGAAGGACGCTACCTGATCATCTACGCCCCGCCGGTGGCGGCGGAGGATCTCTGGGCCCTGGTGGAGGCCAAGCGGGCTTCCGGCTTCCAGGTGACCGCCGTCAGCACCGCGGACCTGGCCCGCGAGGGCGCGGGCCGCGACCTGGCCGAGCGGATCCACAACGCGTTGAAGGCGGCGTGGGAGGCGGCTGACGACGCGCCGGTCTATGCCCTCCTGGTGGGCCGTGGCGACAAGATCCCCTTCCGCGACGTGGGCTGGCTGGACAACGACCACCGCCATCCGGGCATGCCCGGCTACTTCCCGGCCTGGCCCACGGACTGGTACTACGCCGACCTGGACTCGGACTGGGACGCGGACGGCGATGGCTTCTACGGTGAGTTCATGGGCTGCCGACCCGGCGACAGCTTCCCCGATCGCGAGGCGGAGGAGGGACGTCGGGACTGCCCGGAAGAGGGCAACCTCAGCCGCGAAGGGCCATTCGGGGCGCTGCGCACGACCGATGACGACTTCCAGGCCGAGATCGCCGTGGGCCGCATCGCGGTCAACGAGCCGGGCGAGGTCCGCGCGGCCCTGGCTGCCGCGGTGGCCGCCGAGGCCGGCGGCTTCGCCGCGCGGCGACGGGCCTTGGTGCTGGGAGCCTTCTGGCATTACGCCGGCGCCTCCTGGTCGGCCGAGCTGGGCCGCTACGTCAGCGGCGGCACGGCGCAGGCCGACCCCTGGGTCCGCCGGCCCTGGAGCAGCGAGAAGCCTTTCGGGCTCGACGCGGCGGAGACCCTGGAGACCGGCCTGGTGCCGGCCCTGGACCCGCTCATGAGCACGGTCACGCGCCTGTACGAGGCCGCCGCCCCGACTGGGCTGGACTTCCTGGCCCCCAGCGCCCGCCAGGGCGACCGTCCGCTGACCGCGGCCGTCGTGTCCGGTGCCTGGACCGAAGGCTACGGGCTGGTGGCCGCCGTCGGCAACGGCGACCCGGAGGCGGTGGTGGCCGCCCATTGGCAACATGACTGGAACGGCAACTTCGCCATCGACAACCCGACCCGTCCCGCGGACTGCGCCGGCAAGGAGGTGCGCCCCGGCCAGATCGGCGCGCCCTGCGACGAGCTGGTGGTGGAGAACCTCCTGCACGCCGACCTCCCGCCGACGGTCGGCGTGGCCCCGCTGGTGCTGGCCAACGCCGGACGGACGGCGGAGGTGGCCTGGACCTGGGACGGCGTCAACGAGGGCGGCAACGTGATCGGGCTGCGCTTCGGGCCGCCGGCACTGGCCGGCGCGCTGCCGGGCCGCGGCCGCGCCGCCGCCTGGGTGGGGGCTCTGGGCGCTGTCGAACCGGGCGCCCTGGACACCTTCGGGACGCGATTCGTCGGGGGCCTGATGACCGAGGGACTGCGCGCCGGCGACGCCCTGTGGCGTGCCAACACCGAACTGGCGCGCGGTCGGCCCTATGACATGCGCTCCTACGGCGTGGCCTTCTTCGGCGATCCGGCGATGGGCTGGTGGGAAGGGCCGCCGCAGACGGATGGCGCCTGGCCCACCGACGGCGGCGGCGCCCGGGCGGCGGGCGCTTCGCTCCACAGCGGCCCGCTGCTGCCGGAGACAGCCTGGACCAGCGCCGACCAGGGGGCGCAATCCCCGCCGGTCATCGGGGCGGACGGCAACCTCCTCGCTTTGGGGGCGGGACGGGTGCTGCGCTACGACACGGGCGGCGCCCTGGCGGCGTCCGCCACCTTGAGCGGCGCCGGCGCGGGCTTCGCCCCGGCGCTCGCCGCCGATGCCGTCTACGTGGCGGCCGGCCTCGAGCTGCTGGTCCTCGGCCGCGACCTGCAGCTGCGCGAACGGGTGGCCCTGCCGGGCGGCAGCGCCGCCACCGGCGCGCCGCGCGTCGCCAGCGACGGCGCGGTCTGGGTGCCGTCCTCCGGCGGCATGGTCCGCGTCAGCGGCGGGCGCGCGGCGCGCGTAGGCGCCGCCGGCGCCGTCAGCGGCCCGGCCGTCTTCCGTCGTGACGGCGAGGCCGTCTGGACCACCACCGACGGCCGTGTCCTGGGCCTGCGGCTGGATCGCGGCCGGAGCCGGGCGCGGCTGATCGCCGACCTTGGCAGCCTGCAGCTGACGGCGCCGGCCCTGGGCGTCGACGACACGGTCTACCTGGGCGCGAGCGACGGCCGCCTGATCGGCCTGACGGTAGAGGATGCCCGCTGGCAGGCGGGTACGGGCGCGGCGGTGACCGCGCGGCCGGCCGTCGGGCCGGACGGCACGGTCTACGTGGCCAACGTGCGCGGCGCGGTGCTGGCCTTCGCCGACGGCCGCGGCACGCCCCTCTGGCGCCGCGAGCTGGGCGACGCCGTGCGCGCCCCGGCCACCGTCGACGGCAGCCGCCTCTACGTGGCCGCCGGCAGCCGCCTGCATGCCATCGACCTGGCCACGGGGCTCTTGACCTGGTCGCATGACCTGGGCGGGGCCACCGATGCCCGGGCGATGCCCGTGCCCGGCCCGGACCGCGCCCTGTACCTGCTCCGCGCCGACCAGACCCTGGTGGCTCTGCGCGAGCAGGGCTGGCTGGCGGCGCCCACGGATGTCGCGGTGACGGTTGCCGCGGGGGTGACGACCCTGCGCTGGCGCGACGCCAGCGCAGGCGAGACGGGCTTCCGCGCGGAGCTCTGCGCGCGGGACGGGGACTGCGCGGAGGTGGGCCGTGCCGCCGCCGGAGGCCGCTCGCTGGCCTTGTCGCGCCTGGCCCTTGAGGCTGGTGCGGTGTTCAAGGCCCGGGTGCAGGCCATCGGCTCCGCCGGCCATGACTCGGGCTTCGGGGTCTCCGCCTGGGCGCAGGTGGCCGCGCCGGCTCCGGTGGTGCCCATGGACCTGACGGCCGCGGCCCAGGGCTCGGATACGGTGGCCCTCGCCTGGGACTATCCGGGCGATCGCGGCCACGTGGAGGGTTTCGAGGTCTGGCGTCGCGCATCGCCGGAGGGCGCCTACCGCGCGGTGGCTTTCGCCGGCGCCGACGCGACCGGCTATCTGGACCGCGACCTGGCGCCGGACACGGCCTACGATTACCGCCTGACCGCGGTGAACGCCGCCGGCGTCTCGACTCCGCTGGAGACCGCGGTCCGCACCTGGCCGCGCGATCTGGCGGCTCCTACCGAGCTGGAGGTCCATGCCCGCGGTCTGGTGGTGCAGCTGGACTGGCGCGACAACGCGCGGGAGGAGACGGGCTACCGCGTCGAGCGCCGCGATCCGGGCTCGGCCGGCTTCCGGGTGATCGGCCGCCTCTCCGCCAACCAGACCCGCTTCTACGACGCGGTCTACCTGGCCGAAGGCAGCTACCACTACCGGGTCCGCGCCGTCGGTGACGACAGCGATTCGCACTGGACGGGCATCGGCACGACGGTTTCCACGACCGAGCGCGAGAACCGGGTCTACCTGCCCTATCTGACGAAGCGCCGCTGACCTGAGCGGCAGGCGCCGCGATCAGCCGGGCATTGGCCATGGGGCGAAGCATCCGGACGACAGGTTGGGGGGGTATGGGGCGCAAGCGACGGATGCTTCGCCCCTACCCCCCCAAGGCCTCTCCCCGCCAGAACCCGGCCAGCGCATGCCCCGGGTTCAGCCAGACGCGTACCGGCGCCCCCTCGTCGATGAGCAGGGTATGCGGTGCCAGGATGTCCAGCTTGCGACCGGAGGGCAGGCGGACGCGGTAGAGCATGTGCATGCCCTGGAAGACCCGGCGGTAGACGCGGGCCGAGCCCAGCGGGTCCTCGGCCAGGGAGAGGTCGTCCGGGCGGACCAGGAGGTCCAGCGCCTCGTCCAGCGGCAGGTCCACCCGCTGGTCCAAGGGGCCCAGCTCCGTGTTGAGGCCGCCCTCCGTCACCTGCGCCGGCAGGAAGCCCGTCTGGCCCAGGAACTCGGCCACGAAGGGCGTCCGCGGCCGGTGGTAGAGGACGGCCGGCACGTCCAGCTGCTCCAGCCGGCCGCCGTTGAGCACGGCCACCTCGTCGCCGATGAACAGCGCCTCCTCCTGGTCATGGGTCACGAAGAGCGCCGTCGTGCCGGTGGCGCGGATGATCTCCCGCACCTCCTCGCGTACGGTGACCCGCATGCGGGCGTCCAGGTTGGAGAAGGGCTCGTCCAGCAGCAGCAGCTCCGGCTGCGGGGCCAGGGCGCGGGCCAGAGCCACGCGCTGCTGCTGGCCACCGCTCAGTTCGTGGGGCATGCGGTGGCCCAGGGCGCCCAGGCCCACCAGGGCCAGCATCGCCTTGACCCGCCGGTCGTCGGCGCTGCCGTGCGGCAGGCCGAAGGCCACGTTCTCGGAGGCGCTCAGGTGCGGGAAGAGGGCGTAATGCTGGAAGACCATGCCCACCCGTCGGCGCTCGGGCGGCACATTGGTGCCCGGCCCGTCCACCAACCGGTCTCCTATGTGGATGCTGCCTTCGTCGGCGCGCTCCAGGCCGGCCAGCAGCCGCAGCAGCGTCGTCTTGCCGCAGCCGGAGGGGCCGAGGATGGCCAGGATCTCGCCCCGCTCCGCCGCCAGGCTCACGCCTTCCAGGGCGCGGACGCGCCCGTAGCTCTTGCCCAGGTCGCGGCAGCTGAGCATCTGGTCGCCGCTCATGCTTCGCCCCGCAGGCTGAGCCAGGCCAGCGGCGGCGCTGAGACGGCCACCAGGACCAGGGCCGGCAGGGCGGCGCGGGCGAAGTAGGCCTCGGAGACGGCCGACCAGATGCTCATGGACAGGGTACTGAAGCCGGCTGGGCTCAGGATGAGGGTGGCCGGCAGCTCGCGCAGGCCGGTGAGGAAGACCAGGGCCGCGGCGGCGGCCAGGCCCGGGCGGGCCAGGGGCAGGGTCACGGCGCGGAAGGCCTGCGCCGGTCGGCGGCCCAGGGTGCGCGCCGCCTCGCCCAGGGCGGGGTGGATCTGGCGCAGGGCGGTCTGCAGGCTGCTGCCGGCCTCGGGCAGGAAGAGGATGACGTAGGCCAGAAGCAGCAGCGGCAGGGTCTGGTAGAGCGCCGGCAGCAGGCGGGTGCTGGCGAAGACCAAGGCCAGGGCCACCACGAGGGGCGGCAGGGCCTGGCCTGTCCAACTGAGCCGACCCAGCAGCCGCGCGCGGCGACCGGAGCGGCGCACCGCCAGCCAGGCTCCGGGCAGGGCGGCCGCCAGGGTGAGCGCCGTGGCCAGGGCGGCCGCGGTGATCGAGCCGCGGAGGGCGGGCCACAGGCCGGACAGCCGCTCACCGGCAGCCAGACCGCGCAAGAGCCAATGGACCAGGATGCCCAGGGGCAGGGCGAGGGCCACGGCGGACAGGGCCGCGCAGGCGGCCAGGGCCGGCCGGCGCCAGCGGCCCAAGGCCACCGGCGGGACGGGCCGCCCCCCATGGGAGCCGGCGCGATGCAGCCGGCTGCGCCGCGAGGCGCCGCGCTCCAGGCTGACCAGCCCCAGGGCCATGGCGATGAGCAGGAGACCCAGGACGGCGGCCGTGTGGCGGTCGAAGGCGGAGCCATAGGCCAGGTAGATGACCCGAGCCAGGGTGTCGTAGCGCATGATGGCCACGGCGCCGAAGTCCCGCAGCACGTAGAGGGCGGCCAACAAGGCCCCTGCGGCCACGGCCGGCCGCAGCTGCGGCCAGGTCACCCGCCGGAAGCAGGCCCAGGGCCCCAGGCCCAGGCTGCGGCCGGCGGCTTCCAATGAGCCGTCCAGCCGCGACCACGCGGCGCGGATGACCAGCAGGCTGTAGGGGTAGGCGCAGAGCGTCAGGACGATGAAGGCGCCCCGGAAGCCATAGACCGACGGCAGGCGGTCGATTCCCAGAAGGGGGCCGATGCCCTGCCACAGGAGGCCGCGCGGGCCGAGGGCGGCGGCGAAGAGCCAGGCCGAGATGTAGCTGGGCAGGACCATGGGCAGGGCGGCGAGCACCAGCCAGGCCCGACGATGGGGCAGATCGGTGTGCAGCGTCAGCCAGGCAAGGGGCAGGCCCAGGGCCGAGCTGGCCGCGCCGACGGCGGCGGCCAGCAGGAGGGTGCGGCCGGCGGCCGCCCAGGTGCCGGGCGCTCGCAGGACGGTCCCGGCGATGCCGGGCGCCTCCAGGGTGCGGATGAGCAGGTAGGCGGGGGGCAGCAGCAGCAGCAGCCCGACGGCGGCGGCTGCCAGCCACAGCGGCCAGGCCTCGTCGCGTCCTCCGCCGCCGCCCGTCTCGCGTCCGGCCAGGGCTATGGCAGCACCCCTGTCTCGCGCAGGAGGTCCATGGTGCCTTTCAGGTCGGCCAGGTCGGCGAGGGGCAGGGCGGGGCTCTTCAGGTCGGCGAGGGGAGGGATGTCGTCGGGGCCGTCGATGCCGGCGGCCACGGGGTACTCCCAGGACTCGGTGACGAAGAAGCGCTGCGCCTCCTCGCTCAGCAGGAAGGCGACGAAGCGCTCGGCGGCGGCGCGGTGGGCCGCGGTCCGCAGGATGCCGGCGCCGGAGACCAGGACCATGGCTCCGGGCCCGCCACCGGTCATGAAGTGGTTGCGCGCCGCAAAGCCCTCGCCCTCCTCCACCAGGAAGCGGTGCAGGTAGTAGTGGTTGACCAGGCCGACCTCCACCTCACCGGCGCCCACGGCGGCCACCACGGGAGCGTTGCTCTCGTAGGCCACGGGCTCGTTGGCCACCATGCCGGCCAGCCAGGTGCGGGTCTTCTCCTCGCCCCAGAGGCTGCGCATGGCGGTGACCATGGCCTGGAAGGAGGCGTTGGTGGGGGCCCAGCCGATGCGGCCCTTCCAGACGGGTTCGGTGAAGCCGTCGAGGTCGGCGGGGATCTCCTGGGGCTTTACGGTATGGGTGTTGTAGACGACCACCCGCGACCGGCCGGACACGCCCACCCAATGGCCGGCGGGGTCGCGGAAGGCGGCAGGGACGCGGTCCAGGATCGCCTGCGGCAGGGGCGCGAGCAGGCCCTCGACGGCGCCCAGGCCGCCGGGATCCTGGGCAAAGTAGACGTC
Organism: Anaerolineae bacterium; assembly: GCA_044228875.1. GTDB lineage: Bacteria > Chloroflexota > Anaerolineae > Epilineales > Epilineaceae > Epilinea. The sequence continues at coordinate 360 of JBGAUA010000026.1, read as the reverse complement.
GGCGGGCGAGGCGCCGCCCTCCTCCAGCAGGGTGGCGGCCAAGGGCGCGGTGTCGCCCCAGCGCATCTCCACCGCGATGCCCGACTCGGCCTCGAAGCGCTCGACGAGCGGGCCGATCAGGCTCTCCTTGCGGCCGGAGTAGACGATGAGTCGGGCGTCGTCACCGGTGAGCGGCGCCTGGGCATCGCCGGCGAGGGCGGTGGGATCGATGGGATCGGCGGACGTGGCGTCGTCGGCGAGGTTGGCGGTGGAGGCGCCGGCCGAGGTGGATGGATCGGCTCCGGGACTGGTCGCCGGCGCTCCCGACGGGGTGGCGCAGGCGACCAGGAGCAGCGCGGCACCGGTCAGGAACCCGGCGGC
>JBGAUA010000269.1:0-3361 GCA_044228875.1 Anaerolineae bacterium | reverse complement strand
CGCCCACCGAAATTCCCGTCATGCGTTCCTTGTGCGCGTGCGTCGTCGCGGCCGTGTTGGTCGTGAGTCCCGTTCTCTCCGTCCTGCCGGCGCAGGAGGGCTGGAACGACGACCGCACCCGCGCGCTCGTGATCGCCGCCATCGCCCGCCGCCTGCATCCCGAGCGGCGTATCGAATGCGTCGATCTGGAGGCGCCCTGGCCCGCGACCGTGACCGAGCGTCGCTTCGACCATGTCGTGCTGATGGCGGTTCTGGAACACCTCAAGGACCCGGCCGCCGTGCTCGCCCAGGCCCGCGGCGTCCTGGCTCCCGGCGGCACCGTCATCGCCAGCACCCCCCATCCGCGGGCACGCGCCATCCACCGCCTGGGCGCCCGCTGGGGCCTCTTCAGCCGCGACGCCGACGAGGAGCATGAGGTCTTCTGGAGCCGGGCGCAGCTGGAGGCTCTCGGGCGAACCGCCGGCTTGCGGCCCCTGCGTTACCGCCGCTTCCAGCTGGGCCTGAACCAGCTGATGGTATGGACCGCCGCATGAGCGCCGCTGACGAGGTGAGGGCCCGGCTCGACATCGTCGACGTGGTGGGCGACTACGTGCCCCTCAAGCGCGCCGGGCGCGTCTACAAAGGCCTCTGCCCCTTCCACGACGAGCGCACCCCCAGCTTCACCGTCTTTCCCGACAGCGGCAACTGGCGCTGCTTCGGCGCCTGCGCCACCGGGGGAGACGCCTTCGACTTCGTCATGCGCATCGAGAACGCCGATTTCCGGCGCGCCCTGGAAATCCTCGCGCGGCGCGTCGGCGTGACCCTCGAGCCACCCTCCGCAGCCGCCGCCGCCCGCCAGGAAACCCAGGAGCGGCTGCGCGAGGCCTGCTCCCAAGCCTTGGACCAGTACCACCGCCTGCTCCTGCGCAGCCCCGCGGCCGCGGCGGCGCGGGACTACTTGAAGGGGCGCGGCTTCGACACCACCGTGGCCCAGGCCTTCCAGCTGGGCTGGTCGCCGCCCGACGGGCGCTTCCTCTGCGGGCAGCTCCTGGCCGCCGGCTTCACCGAGCGAGAACTCCTCGACGCCGGGCTGGCCCGCGAGCGCGAGGGCGGCGGGGGGATCTACGACACCTTCCGCGGGCGCCTGATGATCCCCATCCACGACGCCGCCGGCCACGCCATCGGCTTCGGGGCGCGGACGCTCGAGCCGGGCGGCATCCCCAAGTACCTCAACTCGCCCCAGGGCCCCCTCTTCGACAAGAGCCACACCCTCTTCGGGCTGCACCGCGCCGCGCGCGAGATCCGCGCCGGCGGCACGGCCGTGGTGGTGGAAGGCTATACCGATGTCATCCGCGCCCATGCCGCCGGCTTCGGCAACGTGGTCGCCAGCCTGGGCACGGCCATCACCGAGCATCAGGTGCGCCTGCTCGCGGGCCATGCCACGAGCATCGTCCTGGCCCTGGACGCCGACGCCGCCGGCCAGGCCGCCACCTTGCGCGGCCTGGAGGTGGCCCGGCAGGCCGCGGTGGGCCAGGCCCAGCCGCAGCCCACCGGCCGCGGCGGCGTGCGCTACCACGCCCGGTCCGCGGTGGAGCTGAAGGTGGCCCGCCTGCCGTCCGGGATGGATCCCGACGATGTCCTGCGCACCGATCCCGCCGGCTGGCGGCAGATGGTCGAGGGCGCCCGCCCGGTGTTGGAGCACCTATTCAGCGCCCTGACGGCAGACCTGAACCTGGCCGACCCCTCGCACAAGAGCCAGGCCGCCGACCGCCTGCTGCCGGTGGTGGCCGGCATCGGCGATCCCGTGTCACGGCGGGCCTGGCTGGGCAGCCTGGCCATCCGGCTGGGCGTGGACGAGCGCATCCTGGAGTCCCGCCTGGCGGAGCTTGCGGCCGCGGCGGCCAGCGCCCCGCGCCCCCGCTCCGCAGCCCATGCCGACGGCGCCCGCGCGAACGACGCGCCGTCGCAGAGGCGGTCCGCGTCGAGCGGCCAGCGACGCCGCCCCCCGGCCGGTCTGGCCGAGGAGCTGCTCCGACGTCCGGTCCGCCGGCCGTCGCCGGGTCCACAGCGTCGATCCGATCCTTCCGGCAGCGCGGATGCGCCGGAGCCTCAGCCGCCCGATTGGGTCCTGGATGCCGGGCCTTGGGACGCGCGTCCCGACGAACAGCCCGATGCCGACGACGGCGGCTGGGATGCGGCGGCCATGGGCTGGTCCGCGAGCGAGCCTCCGGAGCGGAGAACGGATGGCTCACCTGGCGCAAGCCCCGGAGGCAGGCCGGCGGAGCGAGCGGGCGGAGCCGCCACGGAACCCAAGCCCCCGGCCGCCGCCGGTGAACAACCGGCGCCGACAAGGAGCACCGGATCGACCGACCGCGTCGCGACGGCCGCGGCGCGCGATGCCTTGACGGTCTGGATCCTGGGCCAGCTGCTGGTGGACCCCGTCCGGCTTCGCGGGCTGAACGCCGCCCTGGCCCTGGACGCCCAGCCCCCGCTGGGGCCGGCGGATTTCGGCGGTGCGGACGAGCAGGCGCTGATGGCCGCCCTGGCCCACACCGCCCACGGCGGCGCCCAACCGGAGCTTCGCCTGGGAGACCTCCCGGGGCACCTGGAAGCCCTGGCCCTGGACCTGGTCAGCCGCGCCGGCACCCGCCCTGCCATCGCCGACGACGCCCTGACCTCGGAATTGCGCTGGGCGGCGCTGCGTCTGCGCAAACGCGCCCTGGAACGCGGGTTGACCGAGCTCAAGTACCTGCTGCAGGAAGCCGAAGGACGCCGGGACCGCAGCGCCGCGGCCACCTACGTGGACCGTTGGTCGGCCTCCCGCGAAGGCCTGCGCCGCCTGACCGAACTGCTGATGGGCAAGGCCGCGGTGGGCTGACCGATAGCCCTTCGGGGCCGATCTGCCGCCGCCGTAACCACGCCCACGCCACGAGCGTCGTCTAACCATGGAACGCTCCTCGGCGTTTCTGACGACGGAGCCGGTTGAAGCGCTCTTGGCCAGAAGGAGCACCGAAGGGCAGCGGCCGGCGACCACGGATTGTTGTAACGGCAAGCTCCTGAACCCTTCCCCCCTTACCCTAGTCGATTCTGAAAAGGAGACCCCCCATGTTGTTCAACCATCGCCGCCTGCTCGGCCTCGTGGCCGTCGGCACCCTGGCCCTCACCTTCGCCACCGGCATCGCCGCCGGCACGGCGAGCGCGGATGGCCCTGGGCGTGGCCGCGGTCCTGGCCCCGGCGCCGGCGGCAGCGGCGAGAAGCCGACCTGCACGGAGCGCTGCGACAAGCACGCCGCTGAGGCGCTCAAGCGCTGCGAGACCGCTGGTGGCAATCAGGGGGAATGCGAGGCCCGCGTCGCCCAGATGCTCATCGACTGCAAGGCCC
>JBGAUA010000268.1:0-3393 GCA_044228875.1 Anaerolineae bacterium | reverse complement strand
GGCCTTTCAGTTGTCACTGGGACGCCCCACCGCGGAGCGTCAAGCGCCCGCGAAGGCGGGCGCTCAGGGTCAGGGCGTGGTCGAGGCCGGCGTGCCGGCGCCCGCCGTCGCATCCGCCGGCGCAGCGTCCGCCGGGGCCGCAGCGTCCGCGGGCGCGTCTTCGGCCGCCGCGTCGTCCATCGGCCAGATCTTGTCCGTCGGGATCTCGCCGTTCGTCAGGTTGTCGTCCGTCAACTGGTAGACCGCGATCTTCGGGTCCGCGCAGTCGCCGTTCGCGTTGCAGGTCAGGTTGCCCGTCAGGCCCATCAAGCCGCTCGTGGCGAAGAGCGCGTCGCGCAGCGCCTGGCGGCCGATCGAGAGCGAGCCATCCGCGTTCTTCACCGCCACCTTCTCGATGGCCGCCGCGATCATGTTGTAGGCGTCATACGCATGCGCATGGAAGGAGCTGATCGGCTTCGTGCCGAACTTCGCCTCGTAGGCCGGCACGAAGCTGTCCTGGTAGGCCGAGCCGAAGGCCGAGAAGTCCGGGCTGGACAGGAACATGCCCACGCCCGACTTGCCCGCCGCCTTGATGAAGTCCGGGTTGAACAGGCCGTCGGCGCCCATCAGCTTGAGCGTGCTGCCCAGACCCTCGATGTCCTGCGCCTGGTTCACGATCAAACCGCCCGCCTTCGCGAAGATCGGCATGTACAGCATCTCCGGCCCCGCCGCCGCGATCTGCGTCAGCACCGGGCGGAAGTCCGTGTCGTCCGGGCCGATGGCCTCGGCCGCCACCACCGTGCCGCCCAACGCCTCGAAGTTCGTCGTGAACACCTTCACCAGACCCTCGGCGTAGGGCGAGCCGTCGTGGATCGTGGCCACCTTGGTCAGCTTCAGCTCGTTGGCCACGAACTCCGCGGCCACCTTGCCCTGGATCTCGTCGTTGTGCGCCGTGCGCAGGTAGCCCGCCACATGCTTGGCCGGATCCGTCAGGTCCGGGGCCGTGTTGGACGGCGAGACCATGGCCAGGCCGGCATCCGAGATGATCGGAGCGCCCGCGCGGGCCTCCGAGGAGCAGGAGGTGCCGATGACCGCGACCAGGCTCGTGTCGGCCGCCAGCTTCGTGGCTGCCGCCTGCCCGCCCTCGGCGGAGCAGCCCGAATCCTCGCCCGTCAGCTCCACGTCGTGGCCGGCGATCTGCGGCATGTCGGCGATGGCCAGCTCGACGCCGTTGCGCGAATCTTCGCCCAGGGCCTTGTCGGAGCCGCCGGTGACCAGCATGTAGGCGATCTTGAGCTTGTCGCCCGCGGCCACCTCCACGCAGCCGATGGCATCGGTGCAGGCGCCGGCATCCGGCGCGGCGTCCTCGGCCGGCGCGTCGGCGGCCTCTTCACCGGCGGGGGCCTCGGCCTCCTCGGGCGCGCAGGCGACCACGAAGGGGGTCATCAGGGCGAACAGCAATGCGGCGGTCAGCAGCTTGGTACGGATCATGGATCGTTCTCTCCTCACAGAAAGCGATACGTCGGGTGAAATGGCGGAAGGCGGGTACGGCGGGTGGACAGGCAGAAAGCGATACGTGGGGTGGACAAGGTGACTGCCGGGGCAAGACACCGGCGTAGCATTATATCGGGCGGCGACGGTGGGGGTCAATACCCTTCTCGCAACCGCGGGCGCGGCGACCGTCCCGCGGTCGGTCCGCCATAGTGATTCCGTGCGCTACGGTGATACAGTCCGCCCCGGTGAACTCAGTCGTCCACCGTGATGTAGACCGGCGCCGCGTTCAGCCCCAGCTCCACCGCGTTGTCGCCCGCGCGGCCCAGGCTCACCGCCTGGCCCAGGTGGTCCGTCACGCGGATGCGGCCGTTCCAGGGGGCCAGGGCGTAGGCGCCCACGCGCAGGCGGGCCGAGGGCGGGTCGGCGCTGCGGGCGCCCAGGCGGTTGCCGTCGGAGGCCCAGGCGGCCAGGAGGCTGCGTCCCTCTGGCCCGCGGAAGCGGTAGGCCTCCACGGCGGCGCCCGCCGTCTCCTGCGCCGTCAGCTGCCGCTCGAAGCTGTAGCCGCGCAGCGCCGCCGTCAGCGCGGCGAGGGCCGCGAGGGCCGGGCGCGGGGTGGCCCCCGAGTCCAGGGCGTAGGCGTCGGCCGCCACCCAGTCCTGCTTCGGGCAGCGCTGCTTCAGGGCGTCCAGGTAGTCGTCGGCACGCATCAGGCCGAAGCTCAGCCAGTCGTAATGCGGCGGCAGGCAGTCGCCGACGATGTTGTCGCGGGCCGTGTACCAGATGGCCGCCACCACCCCGGCCGCCAGGGCCCGCACCATCGTCTGCCCCACGTACACCGCCTGCAGCGCTTCCGAACGCTCCGTCCATTCGTCCGACGGCCCCGCCGGCATGCCCGTCTCGGAGATCAGGATCGGCAGGCGCCGCAGGTCGTAGACCCCCGGCAGGGCCAGCTGCGACTCGCGGAAGGCCGCCACCCGGGCCACCAGCTCGCGCTGCTCGCCCCGATCCCAGTAATGCGCGTTGTCCGGGTAGTTGTGCAGCCCCACGAAATCGGCGAAGGGCAGTTCCTCCCGGCCGGCCTGGTCCCGGTACAGGGCCTCCAGCGCCCGCTGGGTGAAGTCATGCGCGTAGGGCCCCGGCGGCGCCGTCCAGCCCGGCGGCATGCTGTCCGCCGTGAAGCGGTCCCAGGCCACCGGCCCGAAGCCCACCTGCGCCGCCGGGTCGGCCGCCTTGGCCGCGCGGTAGGCCACCGCCAGCTGTGCCGCGTAGCGCGCCGGGTCGTCGCCGAAGCAGCCGCCGTAATCCCCTTCGCTGCCGGCCTGCCGCGGGTCGAAGTCCGGCTCGTTGGACACCTGCCAGTAGCGCAGCACCGTTCCCTCGGGCGCGTCGTCCTTGCCGTCGCCGTCGTAGCGCTCCACCAGGGCCTGCCACAAGGCGGCATAGCGCTCCATGTGCTCGGGTGGCACCGGCAGGCATTCCGCCTCCGTGACCCAGTCCGGGTTGGCGTAGACCACGGCCACCATCCGGAAGCCGGCGGCCGCCGCGTCGCCGAAGAGCCGGTCGGTGACCGTCCAGTCAACCTGCCCCGGCCGCGGCTCGATCAGCTTCCACAGCGCGCGCACCCGCGCCCAGGCCACCCCCGCCTCGCGCAGGTGTTCCAGGGCCGGCGTGGTCACGTCGTCCTCGAAGAGCTGCACGCCCAGCGGCAGCTCGGTGCGGCCCAGGGTCTGCGCCGTGGGCAGGGCCGTGGGCGTGGCCGCGGGCGGAGGCGTCGCGGGCGCGGCGCGGCAGGCGTGACATTCGGCGCGCGCCTCGCGTTCGAGCGCATCAGCCACGCCTATGGCGGCAAGCCGACGCTCGACGACGTGTCGCTCGTCGCCGAACCCGGTGAGGTGACCTGTCTCCTCGGGCCGTCCGGTT
>JBGAUA010000267.1:0-3423 GCA_044228875.1 Anaerolineae bacterium | reverse complement strand
GTCCGCTACCGCTGGCGGCAGGACGGCGTCGTTGAGGACTGGAGCGGCTGGCTGACCCTCGCCGCCGGCGAGGACCTGGCCTTGTCGCGCTGCGACGTGCCGGCCGGTGCCGACATCCAGAGCCTTGAGGTGGACGGGCTGCTTCCCGGTCAGCCTACCCTGCCGGTGGACCTCGTGGCCGACCCGCCCGAGAATCGCTGCGCGCAGGTGCCCTGCGGCGGCGGCATGCCGGGCGGCAGCGTCGCCCTGCCCGCCCAATGCCGGACGCCCCGCCCCTTCGAGCTGGCCACCGTCAGCCTGGCCTCGCGAGCGTCGACGCCCATCCGGGTGAGCTACTACTGGCGCGTGGACGGGAACAACCTGGAGAGCACCGTGAAGCTGGACCCGGGCGCCCAAGCACTCCTGGCCTCCTGTGACATCGCCGGTGCCGGGCGCGATGTCCAGGTCTTCGCCATCACCGCGGTATGCCGCATGGACAGCGGCGGTCGGCGCTGCCTGGGCGCGGCCGCCCCGGACAGCTGGGCCGTCCTGGGCCACCAGGACCTCTGCGCGGCCGCGGCCTGTTCGGTCAGCGACAGCCCGGACTGCGAGACCCTGGTGCCGCTGGCCGCCCTGCCCGCGACCGGTCAGGCCGAGAAGGGCCGGGTCATCATCTACCAGGAGGCCAAGAAGCCCGGACGGCAGTACCCTACCGTGCGCTTCAACGCCCACTGGCTCGTGCGCCGCGGCGAGGAGACCTTGCGCTATCCCGCCTGCGTCGTCGACTTCAGCGAATGCGGCAACATCAGCTTCAAGGAGCGGCGGGTCATTCTGGCCGACTTCATCGTCCCGGTGAGCGACGATGCGTCCTGCGACGGCGAGGTGGTGGAGGATCTCGTCGGCCTCTGTCTGGCGCCGGCCACGGACAAGCGCTCCGGCTACAAGAACTTCGCGCGCCTTGCCGGCACCGCCGCCAGCGACTGGCTACTGCCCTGCGGCCCGGCGGCGCAGATCCAGCCCTAGGGCCGCAGGGTCCCGGCCCTCTCTCCCGACAGTCCTGGGGGAGGGGGCCGGGCTGTGGCGGTTCAGTCGGAGCAGACCTCCGCCCGCAGGATGGTGGCGAAGAGCCCGGCGAGGTCGGCGGCGCCAGGGCTGGCCAGATAGCGGGAGGCGTCGCTGGCGATGGCGCGAAGCAGGTCGGCGTCGGCGTCTGCCCCCAGCCCGATCGTGTAGACCGTCACCCCCTTGGCCTTCAGGGTTCGCGCCGCGGCGGTGGCCTCCGACTCCCAGCCGGATTCCTGGCGTCCGTCGGTGAGGAGGATGACCAGCGGGCGTGCGAGCGGCCGCCCAGCGCCGGCCAGAGCGCGATCGGCCGCAGTCAGGCCCAGGTCGATCCGCGTGCCCTCGGCTGTCCGCAGGCCGGCCAGGGCGCCGGCGACGGCGGCGCGGTCGCCCGACAACGGCAGCAACAGATCGGCGCGTCCGCTGAAGCCCACGACGGAGACCTGGTCCACCCGCCAGTCCAGCAGGTCCAGCACGGCCAGGGCAGCGGCGCGGGCTGCGTCCAGCTTGCTGCCGCCGCCATCGGCCGCTTCGGCCATGCTGCCGGACAGGTCCAGGGCCAGCACCAGGTCCAGGGGCCGACGGCGGCCCAGGCAGGCGCCGCGGCTCAGCAGCGGCAGGAACAGGGGCCCGGGCGAGGTGACCACCGCCCGCGGCCGCGGCAAGGTCAAACGGGCGGCATAACCGAAGCCGTCACGGTAGTCGACGCCGGCGCCGAACTGCCCGACCTCCAGTTCGCCCGCCTTGGAGGGCCGCAGGCGGTAGCTGAAGTCCAGCCGATCCGCGCCGGACGGGTCCTGGCGCCAGGTCACGCTTCCGGCTGTCGGATCCCAGCGCCCGTCCGGAGGGAAGATGGAGCCGGGCAGCGGCTCCAGACCGGGCGGCAGCAGGTCGCTGACCGTCACGGCGGCAAATGCCGGCTCGGCCGTTTCCGCGGGCGCCAGACGGGGCAGAAGCTGCGGCAGCTGGAACGGTGCCGGATCCAGTTGCGCTTCACCAGGCTCGAACAGGGCCGCCCAGGCGCGGCGCTGGGCGGTGCTGAGCGTGGCGGGGGGATAGAGGAGCGCGGTGATCGCGATGCCCCGCTGCCGGGCCGAGGCGAGCGCCGTGGCCAGCAGCGCGGCTTCCGCGCTGTCGGGTGGTTGGGTGAGGATCAAGGCCAGTCGGGATTCTCCGCCCGGGCCGGCCAGGCGGTCGGCCGCCCGGGCGATGCCGCGGCCCAGGTCCGCGCGGTCCAGGTCCGGCTGCAGACCCAGGCGGCGGATGGCCGCGGCGTCGCTGCCTGGTGGCAGCTCCAACATCTGGCCGCCCTGGTACACCAGCAGACCCAAGGCCAGCCGCTGGTCGTCCAGGCGGGCCAGGAGGGAGGCCAGGGCGCCCGACGCCGCGATCGACGCCTGCGAGCCCCGCGGTGCGTCGAGCAGGAAGACCAGGCGACCCGGACGCGCCCGAACCGGGCAGAGCCCGTCCAGCCGGATGCGCACGGTCAGGTCCGCACCGAGGGCAATCCGAGGTGTCGCGACGGTCTTGTCGGCGCGCACCACGCAGGCTTCGCCGGCGGTGATGTCCGGCAGCGGCGGCGCGTCCGCCGGCGCCTCGTAGCGGTCCAAGGCGGCATCGAGGACCTCCGCGGCCGCCCAGTCCCCATCGCCGCCGACCGGCGCGAGCCGCAGCCTCGCGGCGGTCACCCGGCCGTCGGCGCCGGCAAAGAGGTCGGTGTGCGTTCCCTCCGGCGACTGGGCCAGGGGCCAGGCCGCCCGGAGGCGGCCGTCGGCGCTGTAGGCGAGCGCCCAGTCGCCAACCGCCAGCCCGAGGATGCCGCCGTCGGCCATGGCCTGCAGGCGCAGGAGCGGCAGGTGGCTGCCGAAGGCCGCCAGGCGAGCGCCGGTCAGCAGGTCGGAGACCGTCACGCGCCGTCGCATCGGATCGCTCAGGTAGGCGAATCGCCCGCGCAAGGCGATGTCCACCGGCAGCCCGGCCACCGGCCAGGCGCCCAGCTCGGCTCCGGCCACGTCGAAGGCCCGGACCTTGGCTGCCGCCAGGTCCAGGACGGCCAGGCGACCGTCGTCGGCCGCCAATGCGCCCCACCAGCCGCCTGCCGCGACGGGCGGCCTTCCGCCGTCGGTCCCGGCGCCGGCGAGCGGGGCCAGCCCGCCGGGCCAAAGTCGCCACAGCCGGCCGGCCGTCTCCGCCAGGTCCCCCAGGTAGGCCTCCCAGGCGCCGCCGCCCTCGCTGCAGACAGGTTCGGCGGCGATCGGCCGGCCGGCCGGGTCCCAGTCCAGGCGCAGGGCCACGGCGCCGCTGTCAGCCCAGGACCGTCCGCCCGGAGGGACGCCGTCCAGGGACTGGATCCGGCCGTTCAGCTCCGCCAGGCGCAGCGGG
>JBGAUA010000266.1:0-3425 GCA_044228875.1 Anaerolineae bacterium | reverse complement strand
CACATCCCACAGCGCCATGAACCCCGCCGCTGCCAGGGCCTGGCAGCGGGCGCGGCTGCGGTTGCCGCGTTGGCAGCAGAAGACCAACGGCGCGGACGGGTCCAAGGTGAGCCACCAGCGGCGCAGTTCGCTGAGGGGCAGGCATTCCGCGCCCGCCAGTCGGCCCAGCCGCCACTCGTGCGGCTCACGGATGTCGATGACCCGCGGGGGCGGGGCGGCGGCCAGGAGCGACTGCAGTTCACGGGCCGCTATGCAGCGATAGGGGGGGTGCGCTTGAGGGTCGTGCATGGGCGCATTATACTGCCCTTTGTGAACCCTGAAGATCCCGATCTGTCCAAATCCGCGCCCGAGGGCGTTAAAGACCTGCGTGAGGCGGATGAGGCGACCCTCGTTGCCGCCGCGCGGCGGGATCGGCAGGCCTTCGGGCTGCTCTACGACCGCCATTTCGACGCCGTCTACAACTACATCGTCCGCCGCGTCAGCGATGACGCGGTGGCGGAGGACATCGCCGCGGAGGTTTGGGAGCGGGCCATGGTGGCCATCGAACGCTTCGAGCAGCGCGGGGTGCCGTTTGCGGCCTGGCTGTACCGGATCGCCGGCAACCTCGTCATCAACCACCACCGCAAGGCCGGCCTGTGGCGGCTCGTGCCCTTCGCCGATCGCATCGCCGCCGCGCGGCCCTTTCGCCAGACCGAGGTCCGCACCGCGGTGGAGTCCGCCCTGGCCAGCCTGTCGCCGGCTGACCAGGAGGTCATCGCCCTCTACTACTATGCCGGACAGAACCCGGAGGAGATGGCCGTCATCCTGGGCTGTTCCGTCGTGGCCGTGCACAAGCGCCTCCACCGGGCGCGCGAGAGATTGAAAGGACATCTGGGAGGAGACCCACGTGCGGGATCTGAATCAGCCTGAGGCGATGGACCAGGCGCCCCCCCTCGACCCCTGGGTCGCGGCGCTGGGCGCTGACCGTCCGCGGCAGGCGTCGCCCGCCTTCAAGGCCAGCCTGCGGGAGCGGCTGGTCGCGGGCATTCCCCGGATGGCGCAGACCACCGCGGCCACCGCTGGCCGACGGTGGAACCTGAGCCTGCTCCTGGCCTTGGGCCTGGGCCTGTGGTGGCTGACGCAGCCGGAAGGAGAGCAGGCTACCGCTCCCGCGCCGCGCCCGATCCCCGCGTCGACCACCGCCGCGCCCACCCTGCCCGCGCCCCTGCCCACCGCCATGACCCTGGTCACACCCGCCGCGCCCGCGTCCCCGGCCCAGCCGCCGACTCCGGCCGGCATCGGCTCCCGGGCGCCGCGTCCTCTCGCTCCCGCGGCGCTCGGCCCGACCCTCGCGCCGCCGACGCCCGAACCGGCGGCCGGCGCCGAGGAGGCGCCCGAGCAGGCGCCGCGGCTGCTGCCCACCGTCGCGTCCAGCGCGACGCCGGCAGAGCCCCAGCTGCCCCCCGAACCGGCCACCCCCCCCGCGCTGCCGGTGATCGACTTCCCCACGATAACGCCCACGACCGAGGCTCCCTCCGGCCCGCCATCGGCGCCATTGGCCCCCTGAGGCCCGCCCCATGGCCTCCGCGCCACGGAATCGGGCGGGACCGCCGGCGGGGCGACCGAGGCGGACGCGCGCGGTCGCCTTCATCGCTGTCGCCGCCGGGCTCGCCGCGATCCTGGCGCCCGGCGCCCTCCCCGGCCACGCCCAGGGATCGCTTGCCCGACGGGTCTATCTCCCCCGTCTGGACCGTCTGGCGGCCGATGCTGCGCCGGAGGCCTGCCTGCTGGCGGCGGCCGACTGGCAGTGTCCCGCCGACGGCGGCTGGCAGCTCAGCTGCGGCGGCATGGGAGCCATCCGGGAGCTCATCAGCCTGCAGGACGCGCAGGCGACCGTGCTCGCCGTCGGCGACGGCGTGGCCCGCTTCCGCCTGTCGGGCGACCGGCCCAGCTGGACCGCGCAGCTGGGCGGCCCCCTGACCGGCCTGAACAGCGCCGCCCTCGGCGGCCACCCCGACGCCGAGGCCTGGGCGGCCGGCGCCGCCGGCCGCCTGGCGCTCCAGGCCCGCGGCTGCTGGCAGCCCTCGCGCACGCGCAACCCCGACCTCGGCCTGCGCGCCGTCCGGGCCAGCCAGCGCGGTGCCACCGCCAACTACTTCGGCTGGACCATCGGTGCGCGCTGCCCCGCAGGGGGCAGCGCCTGTCGCGGGGCCGTGATCCACCTCGACCATCCGGATGACCCCCAGGCCTGGGTCGACCAGGGTGCGGCCGACCTGCCGCCGCTCGAGGACGTGGTGCTGCGGCGCAGCCTGGACGCGCCCGGCGATCCGCGGGCCGACACCTGGATGGTGGGCGGGCAGGATCTGCCCGCCGCGGCCGCCGTGCCGCCGGCCGACGGCCCGCGGCAGGACTGCCGTCCGTCCGTCGACGCACCCGGCCTGTTCCTGCGCGCCTTCGCCGCCGCCCCCGCGGCCCTCACCCCGCTGGCCTGTGTCGGCGATGGTCGGCCGGAGGAGCTGACCCTCACCGCGACCGATGGCCTGGCCCTCGGTTCCTCGCGGACCGGTGCCGACCTCCTGGGCTGGCGCGTCGATCCGCGCAGCGGCGCCGTCACCGCCTTGGAGCGCCCCCTGGTGGTCGGCCGGCAACTGAGTGACCTGTACTACGCCAACCTGGACCTGGGCGGCCTGTCCGACCTGCCGCGTCTGTGGCTAGGCCTGGCGCCCGCGGGCGGGGCCAGCGTCATCATGGAGCTGGGGCTGCCCGCCGACGGCCCGCCGCAGCTGGAGCCCCTGGGCCTGCCCGCTGCCCTGGAGACGGATCCACCGCCGGCGGCCGACGGCGAATTCGCCCTGGCGCCGCTCCTGCGCGACCCCGCTGACGGAACGGACCAGCTGCAGCTCCTGGGCCTGCTCTATGCCTGGGGTGACAAGGTCTGGCTGCGGGACCAGCAGAGCTCCGCCTGGTCCATGGTCCGGCGCCGGCGCGACCTGGTCGCCCTGGCGTCTTCGCCCAGCGCCCTGGAGACGGGTCGCCTGCTGGCCTTGTCCCTGGAAGGGGGGCGGGGTCGGCTGCTGCGGCAATCGGCCGACGGCTTGCGCGAGATCTCGGCCTACAACAGCCTTCTCGACCAGCTGCCGACGCCGCGCGCCCTGTTGGCCGCCTCCGGTTCCTTCTGGCTCGCCGGGGACGATGGCCTGCTGCTCAGCCTGGACGGCCAGGGCGCCGCCCGCGTCCTGGATCCTCCTCCGAGCGCCGCGGGCGCCGCGGCGGCCGCGCCCGGGGTGTGGCGGTATGCCGCGGCGGTGAAGTCCGCCAGGGTCGTCCCGGCCCCCGCCTTCGTGACGCTCGTGAGCTTCAGGTTCGACACCGTGACGATCCGGCGCAGGTTCGCGAGTTCGGCCAGGAACGCGCCGACGTCGTGGTAGTTGCCCTGCACCGAGATC
>JBGAUA010000265.1:0-3463 GCA_044228875.1 Anaerolineae bacterium | reverse complement strand
GACTTCCCGCCCGAGCATTACAACAGCCGCCCGCCCAACACGCCCTACAGCTTCTGGCAGCTCCTGGAGCATGTCCGCTTCTGCCAGTGGGACATCCTGGATTATGTGCGCAACGTCGACTACAGTGCCGTGCCCTTCCCCGAGGGGGTCTGGCCGGGAGCCGGCGAGGAGGCCGACGAAACCCGCTGGCAAGGGACTGTGGCCGCCTTTCATCGCGACCTCGCGGAGATCCTGGCCCAGGTCGCGGATCCGGACTTCGACCTCTACCAGGCCCCGGCCCATGCCTGGGAGCCTGAACACACACCCTATCGCTGCTTCCTGGTTGCGGCGGACCACAACGCCTACCACCTGGGCGAGCTGGCCATCCTGCGTCAGGTCATGGGCCTCTGGGGCCAGGCGGACAAGGGGCGGATGGGCTGATGGCTCCAACCTGACCCCTTCAGGCAACAAAGGGCGACGCCCCGCCTTGGGGCGCCGCCCTCGCGCTGTTTCGGCGGCTCAGCCGCGGTGCGGCCCTCGACTCACCGCCGTCATTCGCCGCGCCCGCGCTCAGCGGCGGGCGACGACCGCCTGGCGGCGGGCCGACAGGCCCAGGAGGACGGACAGGCCCAGGACCGCGCTGAGCAGCAGCCAGCTCGACTGGCGGGCCGGAGCACCCGCGCCGGTCTTGGGCATGGACGCCGGCATGGTGTGGTTGGCGGCGGCAGCCTTGGCATCCACACTGGGAACGGCCATCAGGGCGGGCTCGCCACCGGCCAGGCCCATGGCGAAGACGGTGTAGACCGTGCCCGCCTCCAGGCCGAGGCCCTGCACCTTGAGCGCCACCGTCTCGGTGCCGCTGACGCGGACATCCAGGTCGTAGCTGCCGGCATCCACCGGCAGGTAGTCGCCGACGCCCTTGAAGGCCACGTTGTTGAAGAGGACCGGCCCACCGCCGGCCACGGCGATGTCCACCGCCGGCGCATCCGGCGAGGCGTGGACGAAGCGCACATGGGCCTTGCCCGCGGCTGGCGCGGCGTTGTTGTCGGTCAGCACCAGCGGCCCGATCTCGGCCAGCTTGCCCACGGCGACGACGGTGTAGTCCTTGCCCGCCGCCAGGTCCAGCTTGGCGTCGATGACGGCCGGTTCGGTCTTGCCCGCGGGCACCACCTTGACGCCGTAGCTGCCGGCATTGAGGGCGGCGTAGTCGGTGATGCCCTTGAAGGCGGCGTTGGTGAAGGCCGGCTTGTCTGCCACCCATACGTCGACTGCGGGGGCGTCGGGAGAGGCATGCACCACCCGCACCCGGGCCTGGTGGTCTGCAGCGGCGGCAGGCTGGGCCAGGGCCCAGGCGCCGAGGATGGTCAGGGCGGCGGCGGCGATGCTGAGGCGCTTCATGGATGGTCTCCTTGAGGGTTTTGAGCGGGTTCAGGGTTGAGGGGCAAGGACGGCCGTTGAGGTTGTGTTCAACATTACGCAGTCGTGTGCAGCCTGTTCAGGAGTTGTTCAATGTTCTGGACAGGAGTATAGCCACTTGAGGTATGTAATGTCAAGGTCTTGTTCAGTCTCTGATCAAGCGCTAAGGAAGGACAGTCCCCATCCGAGGACGGCGAAGCTGACGCGGCCGGCGCCGATGCCCGCCGGCCAGGGCAGCGACCGGAACACCGATCGCCGTCGCTCGCGGCGCCTTCACCGGTCATGTCGCCAGGTATGGCCCGAACGGGCGATGCGCGCGTAGGCGCGAGACAGCCCTGCGGCCTCTTGACCCCGCCCTGGCTCCGGCGCTAAGGTTGGCGCATGTCCATGACGTCAAGTCGGCCGCGGGCAGCCGCGGGGAGGAACCGGATCGTCGCCGCGAAGCAACCGGGAGGGCCGGGGTGGAGCTGAAGTCCAAGGTCGCCCTGGTCACCGGCGGCGCCCACCGCGTGGGCAAGGCCATCGCCCTCGCCCTGGCGGCTCGAGGCGCCGACGTGGCCATCCATTACGGCCGCGCGCGGGAGGAAGCCGTCGCCACGGTCGCCGAGCTGTCGGCGCTCGGCACCGCGGCCATGGCCCATGAAGCCGACCTCTCCTCGGAGGAAGCCATCGACGGCCTCTTCGCTGCCGTGGACGCGCGCTTCGGGCGCCTGGACATCCTGGTGAACAGCGCCGCCGAATTCCGCTACCAGCGCTTCGACCGCGTCACGGCCCAGGACTGGGATCAGACCCAGGCGGTGAACCTGCGCGCGCCTTTCCTCTGCACCCAGCGGGCCGCCCGGCTGATGCGGCGGGCGCCGCGCGAGGCGCCGGCCCTGGTGGTCAACATCGCCGACCTCTCCGGCGTCGGGGTATGGCCGGGCTACGTGCAGCATGGGGTCAGCAAGGCGGGCCTCCTGCACCTGACGCGCATTGCCGCCCGCGAGCTGGCGCCCGCGGTGCGGGTCAACGCCCTGCTGCTCGGCCCCATCATGCCCGTTCGCGGACGGGGCGAGGACGAGGCCTGGCGGCGACTCGTCGCTTCCCTGCCCATGCAGCGCGCCGGCGGCGGCGCCGAGGTGGGCCGCGCGGTGGCCTATCTCGCCGAGAGCGACTTCATCACCGGGGCGGTGCTGACCCTGGACGGCGGGGAGCAGCTGCTCGGCGCCGGTGAGGAATAGGGTCCGGCGAATGGCGATGGAGCGGGACGAACCAGCGGACGTCGCGGGATGCCGGCCCCAGGCAGCGCCTCGTCAGCGCTCGAAGGCCAGCAAGAGGCCGAGCACCAGCAGCCCCAGCGCGCATTCGTAGACGAGGAAGCCCGCCAACGGCCATCCCGCCAGGATGAAGACAGCCAGGGCCGCCAGCTGCGACCCCACCGCGCCGAGGGCCAGGACGTGGCGGACGGCGAGTCCGCCGCCCATACCCTGCCGGAAGAGCCTCGCGCGCAGCATCAGACCGAACACGACGCCCCAGCCCAGCTTGAAGCCGACGACGAGCAGGTCGAAGAGTGGCCGGCCACGGGCGGAGACGGAGGCGTCGGGCGGCGGAGGCGCCGCGAAGCGCCGGGCCAGCTCGGCCTCCGATTCCCCTGGATGGTCGTCGCGGAACATGACGAAGCTGACGACGGTGGCGGCGAAGACGTTCGCCAGGAAGGCGGCGGCGGCCAGGGGGATGGCGAATCCACCCGCGCCGCCCGGCCCGACGGCCAGGACGACGGCGAGGAAGATGAGCAGGGTGAAGAAGAAGTCGAAGACCAGGTCCAGCAGGCCGCCGATGACGCGGATCTGGCCGGTCATGCGCGCTACGCCGCCATCCACCGAGTCCAGGACGGCGTTGGCCAGGATGAGGGCGGCGCAAAGCGGGCCATGAACCGGCAGGCCGCCGCCGGCGATGATGCTCACCGCCCCCAGGCCCGCGAGGAAGCCGGCGAGCACCACGGCCTCCGGCGGCACGCGCAAGCGAGCCAAGGGTACCGCCACCAGCCAGGCGGGGATCCATAACAGCTCGTCGGCATAGGGCGGACGGC
>JBGAUA010000264.1:0-3533 GCA_044228875.1 Anaerolineae bacterium | reverse complement strand
CTGTGCCGCGACGCTGGCGTCGATGGCCGCCTTGGGTAGCGCCGCGGTCTGGGTGGTCGATTTCACCGCGCCGCGGTCGTTGTTGTCACTGCCGCCGCCGCAAGCCGCCAGAACGGCGGCCAATGCGACAAGGGATGCAAGCCGCAGGGCGAATCGCCCACCGCCCGCGGTGTCCACGCGAAACGTGGTGTTGAAGCCGTGGTTGAGCAGGCGCAGGCTCGTCACCTCCAGCGGGTACTGCCGGAGGGCAGCCAGCGCCACCGGCCGCAGCCGGTTGATCTGCGTGCGCTGCGTGAGTTCGGCGAATCCTTGCGTGGTCATGGACGGTGAACGCCTTCGTTCAGCGAACGCAGCAGCCCATCCCGGCGGCGTCGCACGAGCTCGCGCTCGACCGCCTCGACGATGAAGCGGCTGCGGTTGCGCTCGAAGCGATCAATGTCGTCGACCAGCTGGGCTGGGATGGTAACCGTTACGCGTTCACTCGTCGCCATGGCGTAGCTCCAGGTTGACTCAGGAAATGATCACTTCGGGGACTCTGCAAATGCCGTGACTTCCTCAGCGCGGAAGCCGCCGGTCATCGGATGTAAGGCTCCGTCTGCGCCGCGCCCTCATCCGGGGCCGGGTAACCGACCACACGCGAGGTCGGCCGTCGACCACCCGACGTCGTCAAAACGCAGGCTCGCGTGCCGCGTCGTCAGCATCGCGGCGCGATTACGGCATGACTTCACGCAAATGATGCCGTAACGAGCGGCAGATGATGCCGTAAGCGCGACCTTATGATGCCTTCAAACCTACCTTATGAAGGCATCAAAAGAGAGCGATGAAGGCATCATACTTGGCCGCTCCCGCCGTAACCGTCGGTCGGGCAAGCAAAGGCGGCCGCCCCGCGTCTTCCGGAATCGGCGGCCCGTCGGGAATGTCATCGATCTCGTCGCAGGTGACATTCTCGCGGACGTCGTCCCAGGTATAGCCCTGCGTCTCGAAGGTGGGGATGTCCTTGACCCAGCGCTTGCGGCCGTCTTCGAGCAGGTAGATGTGCGGGCTTTCGCCGCATTTGAGCAGGATTGGCCCCGGCTCGGCCAGGACCATGTCCTGGATGCTCTGCGGGAGCCCCTCGATCCCCTTCGGCGGGGTGTCGAAGAGCCAGGGCAACACCAGCAGAACGCAGAGCGCCCAGGCCGCGTAGGGGACCATGGCCAGCGCGTAGGTCTCGCGCAGACGCGCGATCGCGTCGTCGCTGCGGGATCGGGCCTGCTTGACCAGCAGCGCGAGCAGGACGCCCAGGTTGATCAGGTTCCAGCCGATGAAGGTCATACGGTTGGGCGTGAGCACGTCCTTGGTGGTGCGGTAGACGATCGCGGCCAAGGCGTAGGCCCCGACGACCAGCGCCAGCGACGCGATGGTCACCACCAGGCGGCGCAGCCAGACCCGCGTAGCGCCCGCCGGCTCCGCGTCCGGCACCGGGGTGGCGCCGACGAGGAGCGCGAGGACGGCGAAGAGCATCGCGTTGTAGACGATGAGGACGTCGCGGTTCTCGAAGGCCGCGCGGAAGTGCAGCGGGATCAGGACCACGTAGACGGCGAGGACGACCAAGGTCAGCGGCAGCAGCACCCGCATGAGCGTGGCGATGAAGCGCGAGAGGCCTTCCTCGAAGGACTGCCGCGCCGGCTGGCAACGGGGGTCGTAGCAGATCGCCGCCGCGAGGACCGGCACGAGCCCCCCGCCGCCGGCGACGAAGAGCCGGATGACGATCTCCGGCGGCTCGATGGCGATGGCCGAGAACATGCCCATGGAGATGGCCACGAAGAGCCCGCAGGCGATGCCGAAGAGGCCGCCGGCGATGAACAGCTCCAGCGACTTGATGAGGAAGGCGAAGCGGTTCGCCGCGTCGCGCGCCGACCAGAGCAGGTAGAGCCCGACGGCGGACCAGGCCAGGACTGGCAGGTGCATGACCATCAGCGCCAGCACCTGCTCCTCGAAGGCCCGCGGCGTCACCCGCGGGTGCAGGAGCCAGGCGTAGCCGGTGACCGCCGCGATCCCCGCCGTCGCCAGGAGGGCCCGCCGGCCGCGCCGCGGCCCCGCCGCGACCAGGAAGGCCAGCACCGCGAGGGCGCTGATCGGCGCCGCGAGCAGGAGGAGGCCCGGGCCAAAGCCGCGGTCGTCGATCTGGATCTCGATGCGTTCGTCCGACAACAGCCAGAGCAGCAGCGCGTTCATCAGCGCCAGCGGTACCGCCCAGGACCAGGCGATCACCCGCTGTTTCGTCTGCGCCACCGCCTGGGCCAGTCGGTAGCGCCAGGCGCCGTAGAGCAGGTCGTCGGGCGCCGCGGCGTGGGCGGCCAGCAGCGCCGCGGCAAAGGCGTCGCCCTCGCCCGCCTTCAAGGCCTCCTGGTACGCCAGCTCCAGGCGCTCGGGGTCGCTCCCGATGGCGCGGATCCTGTCCTGGTAGGGCATGTGTCGCTCCTTGGCCGTCGACGGCGTAGGCGCAGCCGCCGGCGCCCGTCGCGGACCGGGACGCTCGCGCGCTCCGCGGCGTTGCCGCCGGTCAGCGCCCCTGCGGCTCGGCCGCGCGCAGCACGTAGTCGTCCGCGTCGTCGCTCCAGGACAGGTCGACGAAGCCGCGGGTGTGGGCGGCCTTGCAGAACTGGAGGAAGCCGGAGTAGCCCAGCTTGCGTTCGTCGAAGCCGGGTGCCCGCTTCTTGAGCTGGTGCTTCAGGCCCGACATCAGCGGCGGGCCCTTCTGGGCCTGGGCCACGACCAGGGCACGGAGGGCGGCGAACATCTCCACCTCGCCGCCGCCCTGCTCCGGAAAGCCGACCTCCGGGTCGCCCCGGGCCGCGCTCTCCGTGATCTCGATGGCGTTGCGCTCCGCGAGGAAGCGCAGCATCTCGCCCAGCGAGCGGAAGCCGAAGTTGGCCTCGCTGAAGGTGGGGTCCTTGCGGATGAGCGCCCGCTTCAGTGCCGAGCCGCGCACCGCGTCGCCGCTGTTGCGCTGCAGGCCGGCCAGGGTCTGGGTGACCAGGGCCGTCAAGGCCTCCAGGCTGCCCGAGGCCTCCAGCTCCGGCAGGGGGGCTTCCTCGGCCGCGTCCTGCACCGGCTCGGGCTCCGGCGTGGGCCGCGCCGCGCCGGGGCGCCGTCCGCGCGAGGAAGCGCGATCGGAGCGGTCGGCGCGCTCGGCCCGTTCCGCCCGTTCGGCGCGAGCAGCCGCCCGCGGGATCTCCACCCCGTCCAGCATCTCGTAGAAGATGAACTCGTCGCAGGCCGGCGGCAGCAGGGCCGACGTGGAGGCCTTCACCCCCACCCCGATCACCCGCTTGTTCAGCTCGCGCAGCTTGTGCACCAGGGGGGTGAAGTCGCTGTCGCCGGTGCAGATGACGAAGGTGGTCAGGTAGTCGCGCTCGAAGCAGAGCTCCATCGCGTCTACCGCCATCTTGATGTCCGCCGAGTTCTTGCGCACCATGCCCATGCGCTGGGGGATCTCGATCAGCTCCACGTGGTTGCGCGTGAGCATTCGCCGGTCTTCGGAGAACATC
>JBGAUA010000263.1:340-3572 GCA_044228875.1 Anaerolineae bacterium | reverse complement strand
CGGGCGACGACGGGGACTTCGTGTTCCGGCTTCGGGACGCTGAATTCCAGCGAGACGAAGCGCTGGCGGGTGGAGGGTTTCAGGGTCTTGAGGATGTTCTGGTAGCCGGGGTTGTAGCTGGCGACCAGCAGGAAGTCTGGATGCGCCACCAGCTCCTCGCCCGTGCGGTCGATCGGCAGGATGCGGCGGTCGTCGGTCAGCGGGTGGAGGACGACGGTCACGTCCTTCCGCGCCTCCACCACCTCGTCGAGGTAGCAGATCGCGCCTTCGCGCACGGCGCGGGTGAGGGGGCCGTCGACCCAGACCGTCTCGCCGCCTTTCAGCAGCCAGCGGCCGATCAGGTCGGCGGCGGAGAGGTCGTCGTGGCAAGCGACGGTATGGAGCGGGCGGCCGAGTTTCGCGGCCATGTGGGTGACGAAGCGGGTCTTGCCGCAGCCGGTCGGGCCCTTGAGGAGGATCGGAAGGCGGTGGGCGGCGGCGGCCTCGAAGACCGAAACCTCGTCGCCCTGGGGGAGGTAGAAGGGGGCTTGCGCCCCCCTCGTGTCGATGTGGGAACCGTCCATCAGCATCACTCCGCCGCGACGTGGTCGGGGTCGTGCTCAAGCCGGTCGCTTTCCAGCGGGCCGGGGGTCACGATCTCGCGCCGCGGGAAGGCTGTGGCATAGATGAACAGGATGGCGCCCAGGACCACGGCCGCACCGGCGCCGAAGCGCATGGCGTAGAAGATCCAGAGCTGGTCCTGCACGTCCATATAGGCCTCGCCGTTGACGCGTTGCAGGTGGGTTTGCAGCGCACCGGCGAAGGTCAGGACCACGGTCATGAACACCACGCCCGAGGACATCAGCCAGAACGAGGCCATGTTCAGGACCTGGTTGTAGGGGTCACGTCCGCGCAGGTGCGGCATGGCATAGCTGATGATCGCGAGGTTGAGGCAGACATAGGCGCCGTAGAAGGCAAGGTGACCGTGCGCGGCGGTGATCTGGGTGCCGTGGCTGTAGTAGTTGATCCCGTGCAAGGTGTGCAGGAACCCCCAGACACCCGCGCCGAAGAAGGCCAGCGTGGCACAGCCGAGCGACCACAGGAGTGCCGCCTTGTTCGGGTGGTCGCGGCGGCCTTTCCAGACCATGACGAAGGCGAAGGACATCATCGCGAAGAACGGCACGATTTCGAGGCTGGAGAAGATCGAGCCGATCCATTGCCAGTAGCCCGGGGTGCCGATCCAGTAGTAGTGGTGGCCGGTGCCGAGGATGCCGGAGAAGAGGGCCAGCGCGGCGATGACGTAGAGCCATTTCTCGACGACCTCGCGGTCTACGCCCGTCAGCTTCAGCATCAGGAAGGCGAGGATCGAGGCCATCACCAGCTCCCAGGTGCCTTCGACCCAGAGGTGGACAATGTACCACCAGTACATCTTGTCCAAGGCGTGGTTGTCCGGGTTGACGAAGGCGAAGAGGAAGAGGAGCGCCAGCACCCACAGGCCCAGCAGAAGCACGTTGGTGACCGCGGTCTTGCGGCCCTTCAGAACCGTCATGCTGATGTTGTAGAGAAAGATCAGCGCGGCGACGACGATGCCGGCCTTGACCCAGCGCGGCTGTTCGATGAACTCGCGCCCCTCATTGCCGAGAAGCCAGTTGCCGTCGAAGAGGTTGAAGAGATAGGTCACGACGACCCCGGCGGTGCCGAGGACGAAGATCGCAAGTTGCAGCCAGGCGAGCTTGGTCGAATGGATCTCGCGCTCGCTTTCCTCGGGGATCAGGTAGTAGGCGGCCCCGAAGAAGCCCAGAAGCAGCCAGACGATCAGGCTGTTCGTATGCAGCATCCGGCCGATGTTGAAGGGAATCAGCCCGGACAGGAAATTCGGGCTGACATATATCCAGCCCAGGACAAGACCCATCGTCACCTGCACGGCGAAGAGGGCGAGCGCGACCGAAAAGTAGGCCAGCGCGATCTTCTGCGATTGGTATTTCATGATGGCGTCTCCTCAGCCCGCGTCATTCGGCGGCCAGTCCTGCGCGCGGATCGTGTCGACCCAGAGCAGGAAGTCGGCGAGGTTCTGGTATTCGGCGTCGGTCAGGCCGAAGTTCGGCATCTGCCGACGGCCCTCGACACCCGAGGGCATCGCGTCCATCCAGGCCTTCAGCGCATCGAACGCGGCCACATGGTCGCCGGGTTCCACGCCCCAGCGGGTCATCACGTTGCCAAGTTCGGGCGCGAAGTAGGCGCCTTCGCCCAGAATCGTGTGGCAGTTGATGCAGGAGTGCTTCTCCCACAGGTGTTTGCCCGCCGCGACACTTTCGGTCAGCGTGGCTTTGTCGGTCGAAGTGGAGGTGATGTAGAGGTGTGACTGGGCCGTAAGGCCCACGAATATCAGGATGAAGAACAGTGACCCGCCGTAGAAGATGTTGCGGGCCATGCTCTTGGTCATGACTTCGCGCATGGCGGAATCCTTTCCTGGAGCGTTTCAGGTAACGCGGGTGTGACCGTTCGGGCAGGACAGGGCCTTAACAAAAGTCAACCATCTGACAGGGATATGCCCGGTGCGACAATCCGGCAGGTCTTGCCGCCGCCTTGGTCCCGGATTAAGCGCGGTTTCGGTGCCGGTAACAAGAGGGATCATGGCAAGTCTTGGAAAAGTCGCGGGAATAGCAGCCTTGGCGGTCGTGGCCTTCGCAGGCCTGGTCGGGGGCAAGTGGTATCACACCGCCGCGCTGGAGAAGATCGACCCGCAAGAGGGCATCTATGGCATGGCCGGTCTGGAAATCTGGATCGACCTCAACGCCCGGATGCCTGCCGCCCTGCGGACTTGGGGCTGCGACACCCTGCGCGCGCGAGAGCGTGAGGTTCTGGGCGGTCAGAACAGCCTGCCGCCCTATAGCTGCCAGCCGGGATTCGGCGAGATGGCGGACAAGACCGCCTATCAGTCCACGGTCGATGCCAATCTGGCGCAGGCGGTGGCGGGGCTGGATGCGGCGAAGGCCGAGGCGGTGAAGGCCTGTTTCGAGGCGAAGATGGCCGCAGCCGTCACGCCGGAAGAGGTTCAGGCGATGAACGACTTTGATCAGGCGGTCATGTCCAAGGTGGTGCTGGCGATCAGCGACAGCGCCCGCACCTGCAAGGATGAGGTCGCGGGCTGAGGCTTGCTGCTGGCGGATCAAGGAAAACCCCGTCCCGGGGCGGTCCCCGGGCCACGTTAGCCCCCCCAGGCCCCCGGGGAGGCCCCGGGGGGGGGGTGGGT
>JBGAUA010000263.1:0-330 GCA_044228875.1 Anaerolineae bacterium | reverse complement strand
GGGGGCGGAACCCGTAACCCCCGCCCGCGGGGCGCCCGGGGGCCCTCCTCCCCCACCCCCCCCCCGGGGCCCGCCCCGGGGCGGGGTCTCTGTCAGGCCAGCGCCTCGATCCGGGTGCCGGGGAACCGCGCCAGCGCCGCGTCAATGCTGGCGCGGTCCATCAGGCAGAAGGCGGTCGAGAGCGCATCGGCGACAGCGGCGCGCGGGGCGCTGACGCTGACCGTCTGCCACAGCGGCGGCTGGCCCTGCGGCCCCAGGATATGCGGCTGGCCGTTCACCAGCGTCCCGCGCGGGGAGGACGTTGCCAGCGCGCGGTTGGTGAGGCGGGTT
>JBGAUA010000262.1:0-3623 GCA_044228875.1 Anaerolineae bacterium | reverse complement strand
GGGGCGCCGCGACAGGACGGACGGCGCCCGGAAGCAGGCCGGACACGGCGGTACCGCTCAGCCGCAGGAAGGACCGACGAGACGCTTCGACACGGATTTCAGGCAGCATGTTCAAGGGACCTCCGGGCGCTCGACGGCATGACGGAAACAGCCTCTGGGCGGAGGCGAAGCCCGGGCGCCGCGGCCGCGGTCGGCGGCGGGCTTCAAGGACAGAGACCCCGAGTCGGCGGCGAACATTAGAGGTCGGGGCAGCCGTTTGCCGCGATCGGCCTGGGGTACGCTTGCCCCGCCGTGCCCCCCTGGCTAGACTGTGCCGCAGACCGACCCTGAGCCTGTTCGTCGGGCCGGCGGGCATCCCCGAGCGAGGCATGAGGCGCATGAGCGACGGCACCATCGAGAGCCACTTGGACGAGATGCGGCGTTTCCCGCCGTCGCCCGCCTTCGCCGCCCAGGCCAACGCCGCCGACCCGGACGTCTACGCCGCCGCCGAAGCGGACCCCGAGGCCTGGTGGGCCGAGCAGGCCCGGCAGCTGGACTGGATGGCGCCCTGGACCCAGGTGCTGGACTGGCAGCCGCCCCATGCGCGCTGGTTCGTCGGCGGCCGCCTCAACGTGTCCGCCAACTGCCTTGACCGCCATCTGACCGGGCCGCGGCGCAACAAGGCCGCCCTCATCTTCGAGGGCGAGCCGGGAGACCGCCGCACCCTCACCTACCACGAGCTGTGGCGGGAGGTGAACCGGGCGGCGGGGGCGCTGAAGCGGCTGGGCCTGGGCAAGGGCGACCGCGTCACGATCTACCTGCCGATGGTCCCCGAGGCCGTCATCAGCATGCTGGCCTGCGCGCGCATCGGGGCCATCCACTCGGTGGTCTTCGGCGGCTTTTCGGCCGCGTCGCTGCGCGAGCGCATCCAGGACAGCGGCAGCAAGCTGGTCATCACCGCCGACGGCGGCTGGCGGCGGGGGGCCATGGTGCCACTCAAGCAGGCTGTCGACGAGGCCCTGGCCGACGGCGCCTGCCCTTCCGTGAGCGCGGTGCTGGTGGTGAGGCGCCTGGGCGACCTCATGCCCCAGAACCTCCAGGAAGGCCGCGACCTGTGGTGGCAGGCGGCCCTCGCCGACGCGCCCCGCCTCAGCCCCCCGGAACCCATGGACGCCGAGGACGGCCTGTTCATCCTCTACACCTCCGGCTCCACCGGCAAGCCCAAGGGCGTCTACCACAGCTCCGGCGGTTACCTGACCCAGGTGCAGGCCACGATGCGCCTGGTCTTCGACCTGAAGGATGCTGACGTCTACTGGTGCACGGCCGACGTGGGCTGGGTGACCGGCCATTCCTACGTGGTCTACGGCCCGCTGGCCGCCGGCGCCACCGTGCTCATCTACGAGGGCGCCCCCGACTGGCCGGAGCGGGACCGCTTCTGGGAGCTCATCGAGACCCATGGCGTGAGCCTCTTCTACACCGCGCCGACGGCCATCCGCAGCTTCATGAAATGGGGCGACCAGCATCCGGCCGGCCGCGACCTCTCCAGCCTGCGCCTCCTGGGCTCGGTGGGCGAGCCCATCAACCCCGAGGCCTGGATGTGGTACCACCGGCAGATCGGCGGCGGCCGCTGCCCCATCGTGGACACCTGGTGGCAGACGGAGACGGGGGCCATCATGGTCAGCCCACTGCCGGGCCTGACCACCACCCATCCCGGTTCGGCCGGCCGGCCCTTCCCCGGCATCGCGGTGGACGTGGTGGACGAGACGGGCGCCGCGGTGCCGCCGGGCGAGGGCGGCCTCCTGGCCATCCGGCGCCCCTGGCCGGCCATGCTGCGCACGCTCTGGGGCGACGACGAACGCTACCGGCAGGTGTACTGGTCCAAGTTCGCGGCGCAGGGCCTCTACTTCGCCGGCGACGGGGCGCGGCGCGACGCCGAGGGCAACCTGTGGCTGCTGGGCCGGGTGGACGACATCATGCTGGTGGCGGGGCACAACATCTCGACGATGGAGGTGGAGTCGGCCCTTGTCGAGCACGAGGCGGTGGCCGAGGCGGCGGTGATCGGCCGGGCCCATGACGTGAAGGGCCAGGCCATCGCCGCCTTCGTCACCCTGAAGGAGGGTCGTGCCGCCACGCCGGAGCTGGTCGCGGCGCTGCGGCGGCACGTGGGCGAGCGCCTGGGGGCCATCTGCCGCCCGGACGACATCCTCTTCAGCGCCGAGCTGCCCAAGACGCGCTCGGGCAAGATCATGCGCCGCCTGCTGCGCGACATCGCCGAGGGCCGCGCCTTGGGGGACGTGACGACCCTGGCCGACCCGAGCGTGGTGGCCGCCTTGAAGGACCGCTACGAACAGCACGAGGGCTAGCGACGTGAGCGCCCGCTGGGTCCTCGTCGCCCTCCTGGGCGACTTCCTCCTGGCCGCCCTGGCCTTCGGGGCGCTGATCCCCGTCTTCGAGCAGCCGGACGAGCACACGCATTACTTCTTCGCCCTGCATGTGGCGCAGACGGGTGAGCTGCCGGTGCAGGCGGCCGAGCAGGACGCGCGCGGCCCCTGGGAGCAGGAGGGCAGCCAGCCGCCGCTCTACTACCTGCTGGCCGCACCGCTCCTGCGCCTGGCCGGCGGCGACCTGGCGGCCGACGACCTCTGGTACAACGACCAGAACACGATGGGCACACCGGCCCTCGTGGGCAACGAGAACCGCTTCATCCACGACCCCGCCCGCGAGGGCTGGCCCTGGCGGGGCTACGCCCTGGCGGCGCATCTGGGCCGGCTGCTGTCGGCCTTGCTGGGCCTGATCACGGTGCTGTCGGTCTATCTGGTGGCGCGGCGCGTCCTGGGCGGGCGGGCCTGGCTGGGCATCGCGGCGGCGGCCCTGGTGGCCTTCAACCCGCAGTTCCTGGCGGTGTCCTCCACCTTCGGCAACGACGCCCTGGTCATCGCCCTGTCCAGCGCCGCCCTGGCCTTGACGCTGGTGGTGTGGGACCAGCTGGAGGCGGGCGCCGAGCCGGCCGACCTGGCGCGGACGGTCCCGATGCTGGCGGTGATCGTGGGCCTGGCGCCCCTGGCCAAGATCAGCGGGCTCACGCTCCTGGTCTTCACGGTGGGCACCCTCGGCTGGCTGTCCTGGCGCCGGCGCAGCTGGACGATCCTGGCGGCCACGGTAGGCCCGCTGCTGCTGTCCGCCGCCCTGCTCGCCGGCTGGTGGTACCTGCGCAACCTGCGGCTCTACGGCGACCTGCTGGGCTTCTCCCGGATGCATCCGGGCGGAACCTTGCGGGAGGGCTTTACATGGCTGGGCTGGCTGCGCACGGAAGCCTTCGGGGAGCTGAAGGGCGTCTGGCTCAGCAGCTGGGGCCTCTTCGGCTGGTTCACGATCCTCCTGCCGGCCTGGGTCTACGCCGCCATCACGACGCTCTGCGCCGGGTCCCTGACCGCCCTGGCCCTCTGGGGCCGGCGCCTGCCGGGCCTGGACCGCGGCCGCCTGGCCTGGCTGGCCCTCTGGGCCGCCCTGGTGACGGCCTCGCTCCTGCGCTGGCTGTCGATCACCAAGGGCGGCCAGGGGCGGCTGCTGTTCCCGGCCCTGGCGGCGGGGGCGGTGCTGCTGGTGGCAGGCCTGGCGGCGGGGGTGGGGCGTTGGCGGGGGGG
>JBGAUA010000261.1:0-3636 GCA_044228875.1 Anaerolineae bacterium | reverse complement strand
AGGCATGCTGGCGTGGCCGCCGCAGCGGGAGTCGTCGCCCGGTGCTGATCGGCGGCATTGGGGTATGAGCGTTGCTGCCAGAGGTCGCCGTGCGGCGCTCCGGCCACTTCGTAGCGACGAAATAGATCAGGAGCCGTGTCGGAATCCGCTCGGCGGGTCACGATGTTCGTGCCGATATCGCCCTCGGCGAAGATCTCCATGACCGGTACACCGGCCGGCGGCGTGGTGAGGCGCGGGTCGTCAGCGGCGAGATCCGGCGCGCACTGATGCAGCGGGACCTGCCACGGCGGGCTGCCGCTGTAGAGAAAGGCGTCGTAGAGCGGTCGGCCGTCGCGTCCAAGGACGAAGCGAGCGAATGCGCTTGCGTAGGTTCTCGCATAGCCGGCGGTCTGCGACTGGCCCGTGAGATAGAGTCGTTCCGCCGGACGCGAGAGCGGGTTGCGGGTCGTCGAACTCTTCAGCAACGCACCGACCTGACTGATGATGTCCCAGGCGAGCCCGGTCTCGACATCCGGCGTCGTCGGTTGTGACCACCGGTTGAAGTTTGCGGTCTCGCAAGCGGGCCCCCCTCGCGGATGAGGCATCGCGAGCTTGCCGTAGCGCGACGGATCGAACCGCCGCAATGCACTCATCGTATTGGGCTTCACGGTCACACCGACCCAGGCGTGGCCGTCGGCAATGAACTGCGCGTAGGAATGTGCCCACATGATTGGCAGGTCGACGGGAGTGGACGGGTTCAGTCCTTCGACAATCACGGTGCCGCTGAAGTGTGCGGCGGACTTCGGCCGACGGACGAGAATGCGGGTCACGTAGCGGCCGCGCGCCAGTTTCACCGGGCCGTCGCCTGTCGGCCAGTCATAGACGTAGCCATGCCCCTCCACGAGATACTCGTCTTCCACGTAACCGGCAGCACGCAGGTCCAGAGGCTTCACCTGGTCGAGTGCGGCAAGGAAAGGGCGGGAACCCGGAGTGCCGCCTGCAGGGCGCACGCGCTCGGGTAGCGACGCCGCGGCTGGCGCGGCCGGCAATTCAGGCGGGGCCAGCCCAAGCAGAGCTGCCGCCAGTGCCACGATGATCGGGCCGTGATGTGGCTTCATGAAATCCCCTGGCCAGCCGGGCCGTGCCAACCTATTACAACCCAGCTCCCTGTGCCAGCGCGAGCCGTGTGGCGGGGCCAGACAAGAAATTGGCGGGCCAGAAAAGGAAGGTCCCGCGGCTCCTGGCTCAGAATGGCCCGCGAATCGGGCTGGCGGCGAGTTCACCACCTACAGGACTGCGCAGGACATGAAACACACCAAGTCACTTATTCCGCTGGTCGCGGGATCCTGGTTCGCCATGGCGGGACCTGCGCTCGCGGCGCCCGTGGAGGAGGCGGAGCTGATCCTGAGCCGCGGCGAAATCCGGGTTCCGGGCGGCTGGGCGCAAGCGCTGGCCGTCAGGCGCGGTGTGATCGTCGCCGTCGGCGAAGAGGCGGCGGTGGCCGCCTACCGGGGCGCGGGTACGCGCGTAATCGACCTCGCCGGCGCCACGGTCATTCCGGGGTTGCATGACATGCACATCCACCCCACCGGCGCCGGTGAGTGGCAGAACCGATGCATGTTTCCGCAAGGCTCGAGCGCAAAGGTCGTCCAGGATACCGTCAAGGCCTGCGTGGCCCGGAAGGGCAAGGGTGCGTGGATCACCGGCGGCAGCTGGGATACCGCCTCTTTCGGCAAGACGCCACCGCATCGCAAGCTGCTCGATCAGGTGGCGCCGGACAACCCGGTCATCCTCAACGACATCAGCGGCCACAGCTCGCTCGCAAACTCCCGGGCCCTGGAACTGGCCGGCATCACCCGGAACACGCCAGACCCCGCGGGCGGCATCATCGAGCGCGATGCCAGCGGCGAGGCGACCGGCGTGCTGCGCGAGTCGGCCGGTTTCGCCGTGGGTCGCCATGTGCCACCCGCCACGCCGGAGGAGACCCTCGCGGCCCTGAAGTGGTCGCTCGAGCAGATGCTCTCCTTCGGCATCACCGCGTTCACCGATGCGGGCACCAACATGGCCATCAATCGCGCCTACGCGACACTGGCCGATCGCGGTGAGCTCAAGCAGCGCGTGCGCGGTTGCACGATGTGGGCGCCGGCACGGCTGGGCGCCGAAGGCGCGTCCCTGCCGGATCCCACGCTGACCCTCAACCAGTACGCCCGCGGAAGATTCAAGCCGGACTGCATCAAGCTCGTCCTGGATGGTGTGCCCACCTCGGGGCACACGGCAGCGATGGTCGAACCCTACGAGGAGGCCCTGAACGATAAGGATGACGTGCGGGCTCGGGGCCTGCTGATGATCCCCGCGGCGCTGCTCAACCGGACGGTGGTGGAGCTCGACAGGCGGGGCTGGACGGTCAAGTTCCACGCCGCCGGCGATGCGGCCGTGCGCGCCGGCATCGACGCGATCGAGGCGGCCCGCAAGGCCAACGGCTATACGGGCCTGCACCACAACGTGGGTCACAACAGCTTCATCCAGCCGAGCGATCTGGACCGGGCGGCGGCCCTCGGCGTGACGTTCGAGATGTCTCCCTACATCTGGTTTCACAACCCGATCATCCCGGACATTGCCAAGGCGATCGGCCCGAAGCGCATGGAGCACTGGACGCCGATCAAGGGCGCCGTGGACTCGCGCGCCCTGGTGGTCCCGGGTTCCGACTGGCCCGTGGTGCCATCGCTGAACCCCTGGGTCGCCATCGAGACCGCCGTGACCCGCAAGGCCCCGGGCGGCGTTGGCGAGGAGCTGGGCGGCGCCGAGAAGGTCAGCCTCGAGGAGATCTACGAGGTGTTCACGACGAACGGCGCCGAGGCCATGGACAGCCGCCATCTGACCGGCAGCATCGAGACGGGGCTGCTCGCCGATGTGCTGGTGCTCGATCGGAACATCTTCAAGATTCCGGTGACCGATATCCACAGGACCCGGGTCCTCACCACGATCATCCATGGCGAAATCGTCTATCAGGCGCAGTGAGGCAACCATGAAGGTCCCGGCACTTTCCAATGCTCCGGTAACCGCCGGCATCGCCATCGCGACAGTACTGGCGGCCGGCTGTGGCGGGCCGGCGCCCGAGTCGAGCGCAGGCGGTGCTGCCACGGCCGCGGCCACCACTCTGGTGCTGCTCAACGGCGAGATCCACACGCCCCGGGGCTGGGCGCAGGCCATGGCGGTCAAGGATGGCGTCATCGTCGCCGTGGGCGACGCGGCAGCGGTCGAGCCCTGGAAGAGCGGCGCGAAGGTGCTCGACCTCGCCGGCGCGACCGTGCTTCCGGGGCTGCACGACCACCACCTCCACCTCCTGGCGATGGCCGCCGCGGAAGATATTCACCATGCCGCCGATGCCGACCTTGCGCTCGTTCTTCCAGTAGCCTTCGAGCCAGTGTATCTCCTCGCCCCAGTGCCAGACGGGGATCTCGCGGCGCTGCGGGTCATATTCGTCGGCGTGGAATGCCCAGATGCCGAGGGTGGCCACGGCCGAGCCGCGGTAGTCGGGTCGTTCATCCTTGCTCAGGGGCAGGGGGATGGCGTCGGGCATGACCCAGAAATCAAAGCCGTCCCAGCGGTCGAGGATGCGCTGGATGCGCTCGGCGTCGCGCTCGGTCGCGTAGCGCT
>JBGAUA010000260.1:0-3636 GCA_044228875.1 Anaerolineae bacterium | reverse complement strand
GTCGAGGACCTGTTGAGCGATGCGCAGGTGCTGGCCAGCGGAGCCTTCGTGCGCGTGCCGGGCACGGACGGAGCCCTGCCCGACGAGCCCAATGGCGTGGCGACACCGGTCGACTTCGGCGCGACGCCGGCCGCTACTCCTTAGGACAAGGCAGGGTTACAGGGGTCAGGTTGTCGCGAACCCACGGCGGCGTCAAGATGGTTTCGGGCAAAGCCGGCCGGCACCGGCCGAACCTGGCCGGCCGGTGCCGCTCGACGCCGGACCTTGCCGGACCTTCGTCAACCGCCCGCCATGGCCCCCACGATCCAGAGCGCCTCGGTGCCCGTCGCGACGGCCTCGGGCAGCGCCGCGTCCGCCGCTTCGTGCGAGAGGTCCTGGCCGCAGGCGAAGAAGCGGATGAAGGCCCGGCGCTTGTGCGTGGCCTGGTCGCGGATGGTGCCGCGAAGCACGGGATGCGCCGCCTCGAGGGCATCCAGAACCCGCCCCTGGGTCACCGGCGCGTCAACCGGGATGGCGATCTCGCGCCCCACACCGGCGAGGTTGCTGAGGTGGTAGGGCAGAAGGACGCGGATCATGGCAGGGTCTGCACCTCCACGGACAGCACCGCGGGCAGGTCCCGCACGATGGCCTGCCAGTTGTCGCCGCCATCCGGCGAGCCGTAGACCTGGCCGCCGGTGGTGCCGAAGTAGATGCCGCAGGGATCGACCTGGTCGACGGCCATGGCGTTGCGCAGGACATTGACGTAACAGTCACTCTGGGGCAGCCCTGAGGTGAGGGCCTCCCAGTCGTTGCCGCCGCTGCGGCTGCGGTAGACCCGCAGCTTGCCGTCGGGCGGGAAATGCTCGGAGTCGCTCTTGATGGGCACGACGTAGACGGTGTCGGGTTCCTGGGCGTGGACGGCGATGGGGAAGCCGAAGTCGCTCGGCAGGTTGCCGCTGACCTCGTGCCAGTTGTCGCCGGCGTCGTCGCTGCGCATGACGTCCCAATGCTTCTGCATGAAGAGCACGTCGGGGCGCGAGGGATGCATGGCGATCTTGTGGACGCAGTGGCCCACCTCGGCCTGGGGATCGGGCAGCTCGTAGTTGGACAGCAGGCCCTTGGTCGCTGGGCGCCAGGACTGGCCGCCGTCGTCGCTGCGGAAGGCGCCGGCGGCGGAGATGGCGGTGTACATCCGCTCGGGCCGCGTGGGGTCGAGGAGGATGGTGTGCAGGCACATGCCGCCGGCGCCGGGCGACCAGAGGTGGCCCTTGGTGGCGCGCAGCGCGGGCATTTCCTGCCAGGTGAGCCCGGCGTCGGTGGACCGGAACAGGGCGGCGTCCTCCACTCCGGCGTAGACGGTGTCGGGATCGGTCAGCGAGGGCTCGAGATGCCAGACGCGCTTGAACTCCCAGGGATGCTGCGTGCCGTCGTACCATTGGTGGGTGCCGGGCGTGCCGTCGTAGCTGAAGTCGTTGCCCACGGCCTGCCAGGTCTGGCCTCCGTCGTCCGAGCGCTGGATCACCTGCCCGAACCAGCCGGAGGACTGGGAAGCGTAGAGACGGTTGGGGTCGGCCGGCGACCCGTTGACGTGGTAGATCTCCCAGCCGGCGAAATGGGGGCCGCTGACGTCCCACTTGGCGCGCTTGTGGTCCGAGGTCAGGATGAATGCCCCCTTGCGGGTGCCTACCAGCACACGTACGCCGCTCATACCTCTTGGCTCCTTGGTGAACTACGGATCTTGCGAGAGGATACCGTCAACCCGGCGTATGCCGCAACCGGACGGTCGCGATGATAACGAACGGATGTTCGCTTGTCAAGAGGTCGGTCGAAAGGACGGCGCTCCAAGGCGGGAGGCGAACAACAGGAGAGGGCGGCCGATCGGCCGCCCTCTTTTCAGGCTATGGGTCCGTCAGGCTATCGGACCAGGTCTCCTCACGGCCGGCCGGGACGCCCGCCGTGGCCGGGGCCGCGCCCGCCGGGCTCGCCGGTCGGTCGCACGGGCGGCTCGCCGGTCGGCTTCTCGCAGAGGGTGGGATCGTCGGCGGCGGCCTGCACGCGCTCGAGGATCTTGGCCTTGGCCGCGGCCAGGCGCTCGGCGGCCTTGGTCTGACAGGCCTCGTCGCAGCCCTCGGGCAGCTTGCCGAGCAGCTCGGCGATGGCGGTGTCCAAGGCCGCGGTCGCGCAGGCGACGTCGCCGCAGTCGCAGGTCTCGCGCACGGCCTTGATCAGGGCGTGGGCCGCCCGCGGATGGCGCCGATGGCCCTCCACCGGCTGCTCGCCCTCGTCGCCGATGACCGCGGCATCGAGACCGACATCGGCGCTGGACTGGGCGCTGGCCGGGGAGGCGAAGCCGAGGGAAACGCCCAGGGCCAGCATCGACACGAAGGAGGTGAACAGGGTCGTCTTGCGCATGAGGTTCTGTCCTTTCAAGGGTTCCGTTGTACCGTGCCGCCTCCGATCGGGCGGCTTGCGCTGTCTAGCGTCAGGCGGTTCGGTGGGGTTAGGGCGGGGGGCTGGCAGTTTGCGCTTTGGTTGCATTTGGGGGCTGTAGGTTGCAGTTGGGTAACACCAGGGCGCGTTCGTGGCAGGGACAGCTGTCTTCCGCTCGAATGGGGTACCGCTCGCCCCAGGGGGCGGTTCATCCGTCGGGCCTGAGTCGAGGCGTCGAGATCAGGCGGACGCGATCAGTTCCCGCCTGAGAATCCATCCCGTTCCGCCAAGCGAAAGACCTCTCTCTTAGGCCGATGGCGCATAATTAGGGATCGGTGTTACCAGGTAACACTGATCGCTGTTACCACGTAACATGGAACGGTGTTATCAGGTAACATGGACCCGTGTTACCCAGTAACACGGATCCATAATTGAGGGAGATCTCAGGCCGGGCGGACGCGCGCGCGCCAAGGCCAAGCGTGATTTCCGCGGCGGCAACGGGCTCCGTCCGCCTGAGACCGCGGGGCGCGTCCAGGCGCACCTCTCGAGAGATCGCGTAGATCCTTGCCCAATCACGCCCGACCTTGCTACGTCGAGGGCTTGTCGCTCGCTCACCGAGTCGGGTAGACTGCCAGCTGTACAGTGCTGACCGATCGGGGGAGTGGGGTATGGAAACCGTAGCGGGTTTGACCAAGTACCGGGTTGTGACTCCAAGATCGGTGCGCCGACTCCTGGGTATCAGGACTGGGATGCAGGAGCGGGACCGCATCGAGAGCCTCCCGCGTCCCTCGCCGCGCGACTTGCGCGGCTTCCTCAAGGGCATGGGCAGCGAGGTCCACCGGGAGGAGGACCGTCTGTGAAAGCGATAGGACGCCCTTGTGTGCTGGCATGGCGAATGAACCATTTCAGCTCCATCCCGCCTGCAAGCCGGGTTCCGACGGCTCTCGCTGACCCACCCCCAGACGAAGCCTGAGGTTGCAGTGATGGCCAGACGCCGTGCTGTTGGGATCATGATCGCCATCCTGATGGCGCTTGCCGGTCTGGTCGCGCTGTTCTCGCGGGCAGACCTCCTGCACCGGCTCTTCACCAGCCGGTCGGTGACACCCGATCAAGGTCGGACGCCTGGTTACCCAGGGTCGGAGGCCCGGGCCGCCCTGCCCGCCCAGGTCGCCAGCGACACGGTTGGGGCGGGACGAGCGACGGAGCAGGTCGGCGTACAGCCGGAGG
>JBGAUA010000025.1:0-29519 GCA_044228875.1 Anaerolineae bacterium | reverse complement strand
GGGCGATCCGGGCGATCCGGGCGGTTGCCCGACGGTCCCCCGGGTGCGGGGCGTTCGCCGGAGGGTCCGCGGCGGTCGGGACGGTCGGGGCGATCCGGGCGATCCGGGCGGTTGCCCGACGGTCGCCCGGGTACGGGGCGATCGCCGGAGGGTCCGCGGCGGTCCGGACGGTCGGGGCGATCCGGGCGATCCGGGCGGTTGCCCGACGGTCGCCCGGGTGCGGGGCGATCGCCGGAGGGTCCGCGGCGGTCGGGACGGGTTCCGGACGGCCGCCCTGATCCACCACCGTAGGACGGTCCGTAAGGGCGCGGGGCAGCCGGCGGGCGGGCGGGCTCGCTGCCGGCGGGCGGGACTTCCCGGGCGGGAGCAGTCCTCGCGGCATCCGACCCCACCGCTGTCTGGGTTCTCGGCCGCCCATCGCCTGGAGTTCCCGGGCCTGGATGCCCAACTTCAGGTTTGGCTCCGGTCTCGGCTCGGGCCGTAGCGCCGGTCTCCGGCGATCGGCCTGTCTTCGCCGCGAAAGCGGGTACGGGCTTGCCTGCGCTCGGCTCGGTGCCGGAGCTGCGCTTCGGCGGTTTGGCAGCGGTGGCCTTCTGGACCGTCGGCTCCGGCCTGGCGACGCCGGGCGCCTTCTTGATGGCGGATCTTGGCGAACCGGCGGAATCACCGTCGGTCGCTGGTGTCTTCGGTTCGACTTTGCGGCGGCGCGGGGTGTTGCCTTCAGCGGCCATCGACGAGTACCTTCAGCAGGTTGGGTTCCTGGTTTGGCAGCATGCGGGCGGACAGGGCCAGGAGGAGGAAGTAGAGCACGGTGCCGTAGAGCAGCGACCCGACGACGGCCATGGGAAGCCAGGCGGGCTGCAGCAGGGTCACCGCGACCATGGCACCGATCGAAGGCGCCAACAGCAGCGGACTGCCCAGGAGGAGGACCAACACGCCGGCGAAGCTGGCCTGGTTGGTCTCGGCCCGTCCGCGCTCCAGGTCGACGAAGGTTGGAAAGCGAACGCTGCACAGCTGGCCCAGTCCCGTGATGACCAGCCCCGCAGCCGCCGCGGCCGCCATGATCAGCGCCGGTCCCTGCAGGCTGCGCACGGCGAGGTAGTTGCCGGCCGCGCAGGCCAAGGCGAGAATGCCCGTGGTCAGGAGTTGCGCCACGCCGTGGGCCAACAGGATCAGGACGCGTGGCGCGGGGCTGGCCAACAGGGTGCCTGTGCCCAGGTGGTCGTACATCCCGAAGCGGTTGTTGCCCATGCTGCCGCTGACGAAGCCGGCCATGCCCCCGATGGCCAGCGCGATCAGCGCCGGCGGAGCCTGCTGCAGGTCGGCCGATCGGCTGGTCTGCCAGGCCATGAAGCCGAACAGGATCGGCAGGAAGGACAGGCGCAGCGTCATCGGGCTGCGCTGCAAGGTCAGCCAGTCCTTGCGCAGAAGGCCCCAGAGAACGCGGCTGCGCTGGGTGCCCAGGATGGGCAAGGTCGGCCGTTCGCCGAGGCGGCTCAAGGTGCGGGACGCCACCGGTCCGCCGCGCAGCAGGTCACCCCAGAGCAGCCGCCGAAGCAGAAGCAGCTGGAGCGGCATCAATGCTACCGCCAAGGCCGCCAGCAGAGCGGTCAACGACATCCAGGCGACCGCGTCGCCGCGGGACAAGCCCATCAGGGCCCGGGCGGCCCAACCGGCGGGCAGCCAGTTGGCCAGTCGCGTGGAAAGGGCATCCGGACGGAAGAAGCCCGGTGCGCTGTTGTCGGCCATGCCCTGCAGGCCCAGCTGATCGAAGTAGACCAGGAGAAAGCCCGCCATCAGCAAGACCGAGGCGACGGTTCGCAGGCGACGGTCCTCGCTGGCCAGGTCGGCCAACAGTGTGGATACGGCTTTCAAGGTCAGGAAGAGCCAACCGATGAGAACCATCGTCACAAGGGCTGCCAGGGTCTGGAGCGGCCCCCGCGCCGTGCCCAGGGCTGCCGCCAGCAGTATCGGGGCGCTGATCAGCCCCAGGAGGCTGAAGGCGCCGCTCAACTGGCCACCGAGGGCCAGGCTCAGCAGGCTCAAGGGATGGTGCAGGAGGCGCATGTAGCCCACGCTTTCCATGAGGGGCTGGCCCGTCAGCGGCGCCATGGCCCAGAACAGCAGCAAAGCGCCCAGGCCCACCGCGAGGATGCGCTCGGCCGTGCCGGGATCCACCGAACGCAGGGCGATGTAGAGCCCCACGGTGGCGATGGACACGTAGGGCAGTGCGCCCAGGAGAACGAGGCCCGTGAACAGGAGGCGGCCACGGCTCCGGGCGTCGCCGCGCAGAAGCCCGTTGAGCAGGATGCGCCGCTGCAGCCAGAACAGGTGGCCCACGGTCGACAGGACCACCCGGCCCTCCTTCATTCGTCGAGCCAGGACAGGCCGGTCGATGACGGCTGGCCGGCGCCGACCAGCGACAGGAACACGTTCTCCAGCGTCGCCGTCTCGTCCAGTCCCGCGGCCAGGCGTAGCTCCGCCAGACTGCCATTGGCGACCAGCCGGCCGTTCTGGATGATCGCCGCCCGGTCGCAGAGCCTCTCGACCAGCTCCATGATGTGGGTACTGAAGAAGACCGTGACGCCGCGCTCGTCCACCAGCGCGCGCAGGAGGTCCTTGATG
Source organism: Anaerolineae bacterium (assembly GCA_044228875.1). GTDB lineage: Bacteria > Chloroflexota > Anaerolineae > Epilineales > Epilineaceae > Epilinea. The sequence goes on along the minus strand of JBGAUA010000025.1, from coordinate 26,894 downwards.
GCGCGAGTGGAAACGGGGTCCACGCCCTCGAAAGGTTCGTCGAGGAACAGCACCTGGGGGTCCGGGAGGAGCGCGCAGGCCAGGGCCAGCTTCTTGCGCATGCCCGTGGAACCGTCGACGACCAGACTACCGGCCTTGTCAGTCAGGGCCATGCGCTCGAGGAGCGCCGCAGAACGGCGTTCGATGGTGGCCGCCGGCATCCCGTGCAGCCGCCCTACCAACTCCAGATGCTCGCTCAAGCTGAGTCGCTCGTAGAGCCCCAACTGCTCCGGCACGACGCCGATTCGGGCCTTCAGGGCCAGGCGCTCCTTTGCCACGTCCAGACCCGCGACCACCGCGCGGCCTTCCGTGGGCAGGAGCAGGCCGGTAAGCATCTTGAGCGTGGTGGTCTTGCCGGCTCCGTTGGGGCCTAGGAACCCGAAGATGCAGCCTGCCGGCACCACCAGATCCAGGTGGTCCACGGCGGTCATGGCGCCGAAACGGCGGGTCAGCCCGAAGGCCTCGATGGCCACGGCGCGATCAGGGACAGGGGTCATGGGCTGATCTTAGCACAGCCAGGCATGGCGACCTGACGCGTCGATCGCCCTCGGCGCCGTGGCGGACCGGCGGCTCTGCAAGTGTCGGTCGGTGGTGTTGGTAGCCGTGCTCCGGCTCTTGGCCCGGATCGTTGCGCCGGCGCCTGACTCAACCCAAGCCCAAGGCCACCTGCCGCGTCTGCCGGCAGCCATGACGCCGGCGCACCACCAGCGCTATGCCCAAGGCGGCGGCGACGGCCGTACCGGCGCCCACCAGCCGCAAGGCATCCTGTTGCGTGAGCACCGTCAGCGTCCGCCGGCCGAGGTCCAGGCCGCGCTGTGCCAGAGGTGACGGGCCTTGCTCCTTCTGGCGGCGCTCGGCCGCGGCCACCAGCCGCCGGCGCATCTGGACGCGCGCCTGCGGGCGCATCGCCAATGGCGGCAGCGCCGCATCGAGCATGCCCGCAACGTCCATGAGTTCCCGGAGCGGGACCGGTCGCGCCGCCGCCATCCGTCCGGCGGCGGCAGCGTCGCCCGCCCGCAGCAAGGCGGCATGGAGCTCCAGATCATCGACGGCGGCCGCGGTCAGGGGGCGGATGTCAATCATGATGCTGATCCCGTTGTTTGGCCCCGTCTGGGCCGGCATTGAGCTGCGCCCGCAACTCGCTCAAGGTGCGGTGATAGAGGCTCTTGACCGCGCCCTCGGTCCGTCCCAGGATGGCGGCGATCTCGGCGTTGCTCAGCCCTTGGCTGAACTTGTACACCAGCAGGGCCTGACGGTCTTCTTCGAGATGGCGAAGGGCCGCAAGCAGCAACTGGCGGTTGAACAGGTTGTCGATGTCCCCGTTCTCGGGGTTGCCGACCGCGGCGGCGGGATCGTCCTCCAAGGCCTCCCATGGCGTCTGCCTGTGCCGCCCCTGGCGCCGGTGCCAGTTGGCCACCAGGTTGTGCGCGATCCGGTAGAGCCATGCCGCGAAGGGGTGCCCGCGGCTCTCATAGGTGGCCAAGCTGGCCAGCGCGCGTTGGAAGGTCTGAGCCGTGAGATCCTCGGCGTCGCTGGTATTGGCGATGCGGTAGTGGATGTAGGTGTAGATCGCATCGCCGTACCGGTCATAGAGCCGACCGAAAGCCTCAGAATTCGATCTGGCTTCGGCAACGAGCACGTCGTCATGCGGTTCTACTGTATGTAACACGGCGACCGCCAGAAAGTTGCGGGTTGTGGGAATCACAGGGGTGAACTCCCGGGCATCGGCAAGCCCAGGGGTCCATCATACCGCCTGGGCGCGCCGCCGGACAAGGCGCGAGGGATGTCCGGGCGCTGTGCTAGACTGTCATCGACGTGTCCACGAAACGGTGGCAGCGGTGTCGGAAGCGTTCCTGCGAAGGGACCAGGAGGCGGGAGTAATGGCGACGAAGCGTACCGGCGCCGCCGTGACCGTAGAGCGGCGGTTGATGGCGTGGTGGATGTCGGGGACGGGCATGCGCCCAGGTAGCTCCTTCGTCTGGCATCCGCCCACCAACGTTTACGAGACGGTTGATGGGTTGGTGGTCCAGGTAGAGGTGGCCGGACTCTCGGCCGATGACTTCCGCATCGTTCTTCGGCCGGGCCGCCTCACCGTGTCCGGCGTGCGGCGGCCGGTCCCCAGTCTGGGCAACAGCACCGCATGCCTACAAGTGGAGATCCCTGGCGGCGCCTTCCGCAGTGAGGTTGATCTGCCCTGGCCTGTGGACAGCAGCGCCGTTCGCGCCGCCTACCGGCACGGCTTCATCTTCGTGGAGCTCAGCCGCTCCGGGGACGGCGACGCATGAGCGCGGTCTGGAACCCGTCCCTCGGTGCCGACGAGAACCCGGACGAGGACAATGCGTCGCAGCGCTCGATCCCCGTCCTCATCCAGCCGCTCGCCGAAGGTCACACCGAAGAGGACGAGCCTTCGATACCCGATGAGCTGGCAGTGCTGCCCCTGCGCAACGCGGTGGCCTTCCCGCTGAGCTTCATGCCCTTGGGGGTGGGGCAGCCCCGTTCCCGGCGGCTGGTCGACGCCGCGACCGTGGGCGAACGGGTCATCGCCTTGGTGTCGTCCAAGGAGCCCGAGAAGGAGGAGCCCGGCCCGGATGATCTCTACCAGATCGGTACCGCGGTCTATCTGCATCGCATGGTGCGCAGCTCGGAAGGCAACGTGGCCATCTTCGTACAGGGGCTTAAGCGGATTCGCATCCTGTCCGTGACGGCCACCGAGCCCTATCTGAAGGCGCGGGTGGAGGTGCTGCCCGACCTGGCGCCCGAGCCGAGCGTGGAGCAGGAAGCCTTGGAGAAGACGGTTCGCGAACTCTTCTCGCGCATGGTCAACCTGGTGCCATATCTGCCTGACGAGCTGCTCGGCGCGTTGGAGAACATCGACGATCCGCGAGCCCTGTCCTATTTCATCGCCTCCAACCTGCGGATCGAGGCTCCCGTGGCGCAGGAGATCCTGGAGATGTCGGGTGCCGCAGATCGCCTGAGGTCGCTGATCGGCTTCTTGTCGCGTGAACTGGAGGTCTTGGAGATCGGCCGGCGCATCCAGCAGGAGGCGCGGGGCGAGATGGACAAGATGCAGCGCGAGTACTACCTGCGCCAGCAGCTGAAGGCCATCCAGAAGGAACTGGGCGAGGGGGACGAGGGTCAAGCCTACGCGACGGAGATCGAGGCCCGGCTCGAAGCGCTGCAGTTACCCGCAGAGGCTCGCGAGGAGGCCTTCCGGGAGCTCGGGCGCCTCAAGGCCCTGCCGGAGGCTTCGGCCGAGTACGGCGTCATCCGGAGCTACCTGGACTGGATCGCCAGCCTGCCCTGGAACAAGGCCAGCGAGGACAACCTGGACATCGCGCATGCCCGGTCCGTGCTGGACGCCGACCATCATGGGCTGAAGGACGTAAAGGCCCGCATTCTGGAGTACCTGGCCGTCCAGAAGCTGCGTCGCGAACGGCAGACCGGCGAGGGCGGTGCGCTGTCCGGGGCCATCCTGGCCCTGTTCGGCCCGCCAGGTGTTGGCAAGACCAGCCTCGGTCGTTCGGTGGCACGAGCCCTGGGCCGGCAGTTCGTGCGCATGAGTCTGGGCGGTTTGCACGACGAAGCGGAGATCCGCGGACATCGCCGGACCTACATCGGGGCCATGCCCGGCCGCATCATCCAGGGCCTGAAGCGCGCCGGGACGCGCAACCCCGTGTTCATGCTCGACGAGATCGACAAGCTGGGTTCCAGCGTCCGGGGTGATCCCGAGAGCGCGCTGCTGGAGGTGCTGGATCCGCACCAGAACCGCGAGTTCCGGGATCTGTATCTGGACATGCCGTTTGACCTGAGCGAGGTGCTCTTCATCTGCACCGGCAACGTCCTGGCCCAGGTTGCCGGTCCGCTGCGCGACCGGATGGAGGTCATCGAGTTGAGCGGTTACATCGAGTCGGAGAAGGTGGCGATCGCCAAGGGCTACCTGGTGCCTCGGCAGCTGACCGAGAACGGATTGCGCGCCGGTGAGCTGACCATCGAGGACGCGGCCCTGGCCGAGATCATCCGCCGCTATACGCGCGAGGCCGGTGTGCGTGGGCTGGAGAGGCAGATCGGCAAGGTGGCGCGGAAGGCCGCCGTACAGGTGGCTGCCGGGGATCATGAGGCGGTCTCCGTGTCGGCCGACCAACTGGCCGCCCACCTGGGACAGCCCCGATTCTTCGACGAGGTGGCAGAGCGGACTGCGGTATCGGGCGTGGCCACAGGCCTGGCCTACACGGCGGTGGGCGGCGACGTGCTCTTCGTCGAAGCCAGCGCCGCCATAGGCGGCCGTGGCTTCCTGATGACGGGGCAGCTGGGCGACGTGATGCGTGAGAGCGCGCAGGCTGCGCTGAGCTATGTGCGCTCTCGCGCCGGCGACCTGGGCATCGACCCCGCGTGGTTCGCCGGCCATGACCTGCACCTGCACGTTCCGGCAGGCGCCACGCCGAAAGACGGCCCCTCCGCCGGCGTGACCATGGCCACCGCTCTCCTGAGTCTGGTCGTAGGCCGCCCCGTCAGACCCGATGTCGGTATGACCGGCGAGATCACCCTGCGCGGACGGGTGCTGCCCATCGGCGGTGTCAAGGAAAAGGTGCTGGCCGCCCATCGGGCCGGGCTGCGGACCGTCATTCTGCCCGCTCGAAACCTCGGAGATCTGGACGAGGTGCCCGCAGAGGTGCGAGAGGCCATGCGCTTTGTCGGCGTGGAGCGGATCGATGACGTTTGGGCGGAGGCATTGGTCGGCGGCATTCCGGGCGCCCTGCCGGCCGATGCGGCATCGCCCGGCGCCTGACGGATGCGGCGCCGCGTCGGACACTGAGCGGACCTGCTACTCACGCCGGTAAACCGACGTATGCGACCCCGAGGCCCCGATGGTATCGGGCGGCGCCGCCGCTCGGATCGCGTCAACGGGCCGGTGCTGGAGGCACCGCCATGACCTACGTACTCGGCACGTTGGCGATCGTCGCTGTCATCTACTTCCTGTTGGGTTCGATCACCGGCATTCGGCTGATCCCCAACAACCGCGTGGGCATCGTGGAGAAGCGCTTCAGCCGGCGCGGATCCTTGAAGCAGGGCTTCATCGCCCTGTCAGGTGAGGCCGGCTTCCAGCCACAGCTGCTGCGTGGCGGTCTGCATTTCCTGATGCCGGTGCAGTACCGGGTGCATGTCACCTCGCTTGTCACCATCCCTCAGGGCAAGATGGGCTACATCTTCGCTCGCGACGGGCAGCAGCTGCAGCCTGGGCAGGTGCTGGCCAGCAACGCCCAGGTCGGCGACTTCCAGGACGCCGGCGCCTTCCTTCGCGGCGGCGGCCAACGCGGACCCCAACGGCAGCTGCTACGTGAAGGCACCTATGCCATCAACCTGGCCCAGTTCGTGGTCATCACCGAGGACGAGGTCTTCGCTTTGCCGCTGTCGGCGGAGGATCGGGCCATGATCAACGAAATGGCCACCGTCATCGAGCAGCGCGAGGGCTTCCTGCCGGTGGTGATCAAGGATGCCGATGACCTGATGGGCGTGGTCACCGTCCATGACGGCCCTTCACTGCCACCCGGCGAGATCATCGCCCCCACCGTCGGCGAAGCGCCCGAGCATCCGGAGGTCTTCCACAACAGCTTTCAGGACGCTGACCGCTTCCTGGCGGGGGGCGGCCTGCGCGGTCGGCAGCTGCAGGTGCTCGTGGAAGGCAGCTACTTCGTCAACCGCCTCTTCGCCACCGTGGAGATGGTCCCCAAGACGATCATCGACGTGGGCTTCGCCGGCGTGGTGGTGTCTTACACCGGCCAGTCCGGCCTGGATCTCTCCGGCGAAGGCTACCGCCACGGCGAGCTGGTGTCACCGGGCTTCCGAGGCGTGTGGAGCGAGCCGCTGCTGCCCGGGAAGTACGCGTTCAACACCTATGCCGGCAAGGTGGTGAGCGTGCCCACAACCAACATCATTCTCAAGTGGAGCCGTTCGGAATCCGGCGTGCACCGCTACGACGAGAACCTGGCCGAGGTGAGCTTGATCACCAAGGACGCCTTCGAGCCCAACCTACCGCTGTCCGTTGTCATCCACATCGACTACCGCGAGGCGCCGCTGGTGATCCAGCGCTTCGGCGACATCAAGCGATTGGTGGAGCAGACCCTGGATCCGATGGTCAGCGCCTACTTCAAGAACATCGGTCAGACGCGGACCCTGATCCAGCTCATCCAGGACCGATCAGCCATCCAGAAGCAGTCCTCCGAGGAGATGAAGGGCAAATTCGCCCACTACAATCTGCAGCTGGAGGAGGTGCTGATCGGCACGCCGACGTCGTCGCCGGGGGACAACAAGATCGAGGTCATCCTCACCCAGCTGCGCAACCGTCAGATCGCCGAGGAGCAGGTGGAGACCTATGAGCGCCAGGAAAAGGCGGCGGTGCAGGAGCGGATGCTCCGCGAGGCAGAGTCCCGGGCGCGGCAGCAGCAGCTCTTGACGGAATCCGAACTGAGCATCATTGTCGCGACCAATGAAGGCAAGGCCGATTACCAGCGGGCGCTGCAACAAGCGGCGCAGATTCGCGCCTTGGCGGAGGCGGAGGCCGAGAAGTCGGCCCGCATCGGCATCGCGCAGGCCTTGGCCATCGAGGAACAGGTTCGCGCGTATGGCGGGCCGCAGTTCCAGGTGGCGCGGGAGGTGATGTCGCGCTTTGCAGAGGCCATCCAGCAATCCAAGGTGGACGTTGTGCCGAAGATCCTGATCGGCGGCGGTGGCTCCGGGGCCGACGGCTTCGGTGGCGGGACGGGCTCGGTGATCGAGGCCCTGCTCACCCTGTTGCTTTCCGAGCGCATGGGAGTCAACCTGGGGGTCGACTCCGTGCGCAGCCCTGAGGTGGAGGTCATGCGCGAGCGGCTGCGCGCAGCCCTGGCCGAAGCCCCGGCGGCTCCGGAGCTCCCCGGGCCTGAGCTGCGCGGCCAGTCCCTCGCGCCCGCCTCGCTGCCACCGACATCGCATTCGCCCGACCCGCGGCCGTCTGGACCCGACCCCATTCCTCCCACCCAGTGAGCGTCGCTCGGCGGAGGACGTCGCGCGAGTGGTCTGGTCGAGAGGCCGGGGGCTCCGGCCACTGGCCTCTCAGTCGCGCAATGCCCGGGCGATGAGGAGGAGCTCGGCGTCCAGGTCCTTGCCGCGGCCGCCCACCTGTTCCAGCTGCAGTGCCCGCAGGGCTCCCTCCCGCGGACCCAGCAGGACGCCGTGCTCCCCGTGCGCCAGGCAGGCGACGGCGGCGGCGCCGAGTCGCGTGCCCAGCATTCGGTCGGCATAGGTCGGGATTCCCCCGCGCTGCACATGACCCAGGATGGTCAGGCGCACTGGGGGAGCCGTTGGGTCCTGCTCCGGATCGGCGAAGGCTCTCGCCAGTCCCGCGGCACCGCCTCGCCAGCCTTCCGCAACCACTGCCACGGCGTAGCCCTTGCGATCGAAAGCGTCTCGCAGCTCTGCCGCCAACTCCTCCGGGTCGACGTCCGTCTCCGGGATGGCAATGGCTTCCGCCCCACCGGAGATGCCGGCGCTCAGAGCCAGGTAGCCGCACTTGCGCCCCATCACCTCCACCAGGAAGACACGCCCGTGGGAGCTCGCGGTATTACGGATGCGGTCGAGGGATTCCAGCGCCACGTTGAGAGCTGTATCGACGCCCAGGCTGACATCGACGCCCCAGAGGTCGTTGTCGATGGTCGAGGCCAGGCCTACCACCGGGAAGCCCATTCGCGCGAGGGCCAAAGACCCTTGCTGGCTGCCGTTCCCCCCGACCACCACAAGGCCGTCGATGCCTCGCTCGGCCATCCGCTGGATCGCCGCCTCCTGACCTGCCGCACTCAAGAAAGCCGTGGCGCGGGCGGAGCGCAGGATCGTGCCGCCCTGCTGCATGATGCCACCCACCGCCCGGCTGTCCAGGGGCCGGAAGTTGCCTGCCATCAGGCCGCGGAAGCCCTCGAGGACGCCGAGCACGTCCCAGTCGCGCTGCACGCCCGCACGAACCACCGCACGGATTGCCGCATTCATGCCGGGGGCGTCGCCGCCGCTGGTCAGAACGGCAATGCGCTTCGACACGGCCTAGGTCGCCCCGCCCGCCGGCAGTCCCCGGCGGGACGCCATCCTGGCGATCACTCCGGACGTGACCGACATGACGGGATTGCCGCGCCAGCATAGAACCACGCCTGCAACGGTGACCACCATGCCACCATGATAGCCGTTGGCTGCAACAGTGGGTGACCGCTCCAACGGGTCAGTGTCGGTTTGTAGGTCCAATACCCGGATCGACGGCGCGCGTCGGTGCTTCGGTGGATACGACGGTGGGCTCACCGACGGGCGTCGCTGTTACGTCGCGCGGTGGGGTGGGAGTTCTGGACGCTTCACGAGGCTCGGTGGGCTTCTTCGTCGGCTCCACCGGCGGGACTGTGGGAGGTGGCTCTGTTCGGGAAGGTTCGATGACGGGCGTGCGGCTCGGGACGGCGGTTGTCGGAAGTGCCGTCTTCGTCGGCGTCGAGGTGGCCACGGGCGTTTCCGAGGACCGGTCGGTCGGCTCGTCTTGAACGGACGGCTCGGGGACCGGCGACTGAAGCTCGGCTGTCGGCGTAGGAGAAACCGGGCGGATTGCGTCACGGCCCGGCGCCGACGCGACCGGCAGGGTCGGTCGGGGCGATGTGGCGGCCGAGGTCGCCTGAGGCGAGTGTGTGGCGCTGGCGGTCAACTGTGCTCGTGTGGCGGTGGAGGACGCGGTCGCGGCGATGGTCGGCGCCGCGGAAGATGGCCCGTCCACGGGCCGACCATCGAGCGCCAACCAGACGAGGACGACGACCGCGATCAAGGTCGCTACCGCCAAGGGCAAGCGTGTCGACTCGCTCGGCCCGCGAGCGGGTTGCGGCGGCGGCCCCGGCCGATCCACCACCGGTTCGAGCCGTCCCGGAACGTTTGTCTCGAGCGAAAGCCGTTCCGCAAGCCTATCGGCCAGACCCGCCGGTGCGGGCAGCGCCTGCAAGCGCCGGACATGCCGGGCGGTGTCCACCAGGTCGGCGAGTTCGCCCCGCAGGGGCATTGCCGGGACGGTGCCCAGGGCATCGTAGCCCAACGCTGCTTCGAGGGCCCGGTCGAAGCTCTGGTCGCGAGCGTCGTTCATCCCTGCGCCGCCTCTCGCAGATCGGGTGCCGCAAGTAACTTCCTTAGGGCCGCCAGGCCATGATGCTGCAGGTTGTGCACGGCGTTCTCCGAGCGGTCCAGGATTCCGCCGGTCTCAGCGGCGCTGAGGCCGACGATGAATCGAAGGGTGATCACCTGTCGCTGCAGGGCGGTCAGGTTCTCCATGGCCTTCAACACGTCCTGGCTGAGGAGCAGCTGTTCGGCGGTGGCCCGCGGATCGCCTTCAAGGGACCCGGCGGCATCGATCGGCTCACGGTCGACCGGAGGCGCCGGGCGACGGGACTGGTCGCGCCAATGGTTGCGGATGCGGTTCTGAGCGATTCGCAGCAGCCAGACGCGGAAGCGCTGCGGGTCGCGCAATTCGCCGAGCGAGCGGTGGGCTTGCAGAAAGACCTCTTGACAGATGTCCTCGGCCAGCTCGCGCTGCCGCACCTGGAACAGGACGGCCCGATAGACCAGCGAGAGGTGTCCGCGGTAGAGCAACTCGAAAGCGGCGTGGTCGCCGCGGCCGGCCGCTTCGATGATCGCCACTTCAGTCGACTCCGTCATCGCACGCTCGTTACGCTGGCGTGCGACACGTGGTCAACAAGACCGACACCGGTAAACCCTGCGACCTTAGAGACGCTCCAGTGGATCCCACCGACGTCGAAGCAGCGCCGGTGGCCTGAACCAGGCCGCCTGCGACCAGCCGGGCTCCCCTTTGCCGGTAGCGAGGCGCAGGACGGAGGCCGCAATGGACGGCGATCCCGGGACCAGGCGGCGCGCAGTCGGATCCGGGACGCGTCGAACCCAGGGGGAGTCTCGGCACCACCATACCGCGAGCCGATGTGGCCGCCGGTTCGAATCAGACCCAGGGCTATCCTGGCTGGCATGGCGTAGGGCCCTTCTAATGGCGTCGCCGCGGCCGACCCGACGGTCGTTGGGCAGGCAGGGCGCGCATTGTGCGCCGTCGGAAACGCGGTTGTCAAACCGGCAGTCGCGCCGGACGGACGTTGACGCGGATCCGTCGTCTGCCCAAGGGCATGGTAGAACCGCGCCTCGGCCCGGGCTCGTAGAGGCGCTATGAGGCCAGGACGTCCGTCATGGCCAATTGCTGCCGACGCTCCACCAGCTGGCGCAGCCGGCGTTCCACCAAGTTGTTGACGCTCCCAGCGGGAAACTGGCCGTCCGCCTGACGCTCACCTGCCGGAAGACCGGTCAACATGGCCATGGCTTCGTCGATCGACTCGATCGGAAACAGAAAGAAGCGCCCAGCACGCATCGACTCCAATACCTCGTCGCCCAGCATGAGCTGCTGGACGTTTGCGCGCGGCATGATGACCCCTTGCGTGCCGGTCAGACCGTTCTGCCGGCAGACGCTGTAGAAGCCCTCGACCTTCTCGTTGATGCCGCCGATGGGCTGGACCCGGCCCATCTGGTCCAGTGCGCCGGTGACGGCCAGGTCCTGGCGCAGCGGTAACCCAGCCAAGGCCGAGATCAGCGCCATCAGTTCAGCCGTGGAGGCGCTGTCGCCGTCCACCAAGGCGTAGGACTGCTCGAAGGTGATGCTCGCCGCGAGGCTGAACGGCTCCCCCGCGAGATAGCGACCGCGAAGGAAGCCTTCCAGGATGCGGACGCCCTTGCTGTGGAAAGCTCCGCTCAAGGCCACCTCCCCCTCGATATCAGAGACGAGTCCTGTGCCCAGTCCGGCAACCGCAGAGATACGGGATGGCATGCCGAAGCTGAACTCTCCGCGAGCCATGACCGTCAGTCCGTTGACTTGCCCGACTGCCTGACCCTGGGTAACGAGCGTCAACATCCCGTAGGCAACCGCTTCCAGCATCCGCTGTCTGGACAGATCGGCGCGGGTCTCGCGCTGCTTGAGGGCTTGAATGACATCGGCAGCGGCGATGGTCTCGCGACCCGCCTTGCCCGCCCAGTAATCCGCTTCTCGCATCAGGTTCGTCAGATCCAGGAAGTGATTTGACAGCCGGGCACCGTTGTCGGCTTCCCGCGAACTGAACTCAATCAAGCGCGCGACGGCCGCTACGTCGAGGTGCCGGATGCTCTCGTTGCGACAGGCGGTGGCGACAAAACGAGCCAGCAGCAGTTCCGTCTGCGGCGTCCGGTCCATGCTGGAAGCGAACTCAGCGCTGACCTTGAATAGGTCGGCCACATCGTTGTCGGCCTGGTAGAGGGCAAAGTATAGCGCGGTCGATCCGGTCAAGATGACCTTGCAGTCGAGAGGAAGGGGCTGGGGATCCAAGCTGATGGCGATGATGGGGTTCTGATCTGAGTTGGGTGCTTCGATGCGAACCTCCACATGCCGCAAGGCCCGCTTGAGGGCATCCCATGCGAAAGGCTGCGCGAGAAGGTCCTCGGCCTCAAGGACCAGATAGCCGCCGTTGGCTCGGTGAAGTGCGCCGGGTTTGATGAGCGTATGGTCCGTCATGGCCGAACCGCCGCGCTGCTCGTACTCGATGCGGCCGACCAGGTTGGCCAGGGTAGGCAACCGTTCAAAGTACACGGGGGCGCCGGCGGTACCGGAGTGGTCCACCAGCACGTTCGCCGCCCAGCGGCGCAACCGAACCTGGGATCGTCGGCGGACGCGAGCCCGCGCCGCGGAATCCAGGCCGGCAAGCATGGAACCTTCGCCGTCGTCGCCCTCGCCGTTTGAGGGTCGGAGCAGCTCGAGGTGATCCAAGATGTCGTCTCTAACGCGGCGGAGGTAGGTCACCACTTCCGGCAATTCAGCGAAGTCCTCCTCAAGCTCGGCGATGCGGTGATTGACTTCCTTGGCGGCGATGTCTCGATCGAGCGTGGCGTTCGCGTCTGCGGCTTCACGCTGCAGCAGGCGTTGCAAGCGTGTTGCAGTCTCCAACGCCGACTCAGCGCGCTGCAAGGCGTCGCGGACGCGGGTGCGCTCGGGTTCGGCGAGGGCGGCAAAGGCCTCGCGGGTCATGGGCTCCTCGCCGGACAACGGAGCGACCGTGAGTCCCTCGGGCGTCTGCATCAGACCGATGCCATCCTTGACGATGCTGTTGCGAACGCCTTCAAACAATTCCTGGCTGCGGCTCTCGAAGGTGTGGATGAGGTCCTGGCGGCGGATGGCAGCCGCTTCGCTGTCGAATGCGGCCGGCAGCGCAATGAGCAATTCTTCCACGACGCGATTCAGTTCGGAGCTCAGCATGCCTCCGCGTCCGGCTGGCAGACGAAGAAACTGCGGTCTGTAGGGCTCATCGAAATTGAAGATGTAGCAAAGGTCGTCCGCAGCGGGCCGTGCCGATGCCACCTCGTTCAGAAACAGCCGGAGCGTGGTTGACTTTCCAGTGCCCCCCGGACCGTGCGCGAAGATGTGGTACCCGCGGCGGATGATCTCCACACCAAAGCGCACAGCATCCACCGCCCGGGACTGACCGATGATCTCTACCAGTGGTTCGAGCTCAGCCGTAGTGGCGAACCCTAGGGACTTGGGATCGCAGCGACGGATTGCGCTGTCCGGCGACAAGGGTTGAGGCACGGTCATGACTGGCTCCGATGAGGGGGGGCGAAGCCACATTATACCCAGCCAGCCACGACTGCCGGACAACTCCTAGCGGAAGAGGGCGACGCGGTGATCGGCTGCTTGCACCAACCGTTGTCCTCCGGCGGCCCACCATCGGCCGAAGGTTGCCGATTCTGACAGGCGGCGATCGCGCCACATGCCTCCCACCCAATCCACGTATCGGCTCGTCTCTGCTGGGAGACGCCGAGTTCCGGCGCGCGTGGCCAGGACTGTCCCCGGACCACCGTTGTAGGCAGCGGCTGCCAACTCCACGGAGGTCTGCCAATCGGGATCCGCGGCCTGACCGAATCGCGCCAACTGTTGCGAGATGTAAGCTGTGCCGAGCTCGATGTTGGTGACCGGATCGGTGAGCCGTTCGAGGCGGAAATCCTTCATGCCCAGTTGCTGTGCGACTTCTGTCGCTGTGGCGGGCATCAGCTGCATCAGTCCTGTGGCTCCGGCTGAGCTTCGGGCTTCTGGGTCGCCGCCCGACTCGACGAGGATGAGGATTGCCACGAGTTCGGGATCCACGTGGTAGCGCTGCGCGATGGGGGTGATGTCAGTCCACCATCGTCGGACCGACTGCGGCATCCAGGCAATGGATGAAGCGGCGGCATGCCCGATCGTGGACATGGACGTGACGTCAGACGCCTCGCCATCTGGAGCGAACAGCTGCTCGCCTCCACTGTAGGAGGCGGCTTCCTGGGGGCGTGACCAGCGCTCCGGTCGAAGATCCGAACTGTCGAGCAAGGCGGGCTCACCGGCGGTGATCCGTACGGCATCGGCCGCCACGAAACCATAGCGGCTGCCTTCAGTGTCCGCGACGCGAACCCAATTGAGGGCATGCAGGCCGAGTCCAGAAGCTACCCGTAGCTGGCCGCCGATTTCAACGGCGGCGCCCGAAGGTAGAAGGCGGCTGGGAGCTGCGACACCTGGAGCATCGAAAAGTGGTACCTCGCGCTCAGTCAACCCCTGCGCCTGTACGCTGAAAGGAATGGGGGACTGCTCCATCGCGATGTTGCTGTAAGTCGTATTCGCGCTACCGGCTGAGGTCGATGTCTCGCTGCGCGGCAACGTGACAGCGACTAGGAGCACGAGGCCAAGGAGCGCGATTCCGCCGTAGGCAGCAGACCCGCCTTGGCCCTGGGTCCGATGGGGCGTGGAATGAGGATGATTGCCGCGGCCGGAGCCGCGCGGGGCGTAAGTGCTGACATGGGCGGCCATCGTCGGACTCCTGACTCGGGTACTCCGCTGCCTGCGAGCACGGCAGCGGATGATGGATGTGTCCGCGGTAGAGCGCGGCAACACAACCAAGAAGAACAGATGTTCACAGTATATAAGAACACGTGTTCGGAGTCAAGCGTTAGGTCAGGCGGCCCTTGGGCCGCTGCGGCGGCCCGGTCGATGACGATGGTTGGGCGTGAACGCAAGAAACCCCGTCCGGCCATCGGCCGAACGGGGTTTCGTGTCGGTGCGTTTTGGCACTCGGTGCGATCAGGCCGTCTTTTCGGCCCAGCTGTCGCAATAGCCGACCGGGTTGATCGGCCCGGGAACGACCAGACAGGCGCCGCAACTGCCGGCGGCATTGGCGGCGTCCGGCTGAAACTGCTGGCAGTTCGTGCAGTTCTTGCCTTCGGTAACCGAGGCGTCGACGTAGTTCAGCGTCGTGCGTGTCGTCTTCTCGTCCTCGGTCAGCGCCGAGACATCCGTGCAGGCCAAAGTGGCGGTTTCGCCCTCGCCCGACTCGGCGCCCTCGCTGCCGCAGGCAGCCAGAGCACCGGCGCCCACAACGACCGAACCGACGACGGCCAGGCGCTGGATGAAGTTGCGGCGGGTCAGGGTGTCGCTCATCGCGTACTCTCCTCGTGGTTGGCCGCGCTGGAAATGGACGCGGCGCAGGTTCCAAAGGCCTGGTCGGAGTGTCCGAACGGGCCACGCCACCATTATCGGATCCGACCATGTCCCTGTCAAGGGATTTGTGATCCGAATTCCGTGCGTGCCGGGTCAGTGCGCAACCTGATTGATCTTTATCCAAGGTCGTGCAAGGCTTGACCAATTGCGGTCCGCAGGCCAAGCTCTTGCCGGCGTATCCGAGATCGATTTCAACGATCGAAGAGGAAGGGGCGTGACCCGATGGCAGATGGAGTTGCCGGCCACCGAAGCATCCACACCATCGGCGGGCGCTCGGCCGCACTGGCGGCCGGCATGGTCCTGCTCGCGGTGTTGCCCTTGGCCTGCCGAACACGCCGATCGCTCAATCCAACGGCGCCGACAGGCCGCGGCATCCCAGAGGCCATCCCGGTGCGCGAACTGCCCGCAGGGCTCTTGGCCATCACTGTCGGCGATCACCTGGTCCGGGGCGAGCGCTGGACGCGCTCGGAACTGCCGCGACAAGTGCTCTTGCGAGATGCCGGAGGCCGAGCGCGAGGTGTCGGACGGGTCACCGAATCCGACGACGGCTGGGAAGCTCGCATCGAAACGGATACCGGCGATGCCGCGGCCCTGCGCCCCGGAGACAGGCTTTGGCTGGACGGAGCGGCGGGCCGCACAGAGGTCATGCGCCTGCCCGCGGCCGCGATGGCGTTCGACCGCTCATCTGGAAGTCTGGTCTTGCGACCGGATTCGGTGCAAGACGCCGAGCTGCTGCGCGCGGCGTCCACCGGCCTTGAACTGCCTGGAAGCACAGTGCGACCGGACTCGCCGGACAAGGACGGGGCCGTGCGGTTCACTTTGGATCCAGCCGTTGCCGCCGGCGGCCAGGCAATCACGATCAGCCTGGCCAGCGACGCTGAACGGTGGCGTCTGGTCTGGCCGCGCCGGATACCCTATCTGCGGGTATCGCTTCACCCAGGGGATATCACCGGCAACCTCGAACCGGGCGCCGCGATCACGTTAAGCCTTCAAGGTTCCGCTACCCGGACCGGACGCGGCATCGCGCGCGCCGGAGCTGATGGTGGCTTCACCGCATGGCTGTTCGACGATGTGGGACGACGGGTCAAGCCCCGTTCCGGCGACATCGTCACCGCTACGGACGGATTGAGCAGCCTAGAGGTGCCGGTGCCCGAGTTTGCCGTGGACTGGGAACTTGCCGCGGGCAAGCTCGTAGGCCGAGGCCCAGCATCTGCACCGTTGGACTTCACGCTCTGGAATCCCTGGCGGCCGGGTGAGACCGAAACGCCGCGGTCTGCGGTGGACCCGTCGGGCGAGTGGTCCTTGGAGCCACGCTACGGCCTTCATCCCGCGACGCACTTCTACATCACCACCCACTTGCCGACCGGCGACACCCTCTATCACTGCGAGCAGATCCCGATGCTCTACCTGGAGCCGGGTGACGGGTCGGGCGCGGATCGGCGCGCCGCCGACGTCGAGATCCAGACGCTGTGGGAGCTGCGCGCTGATCTTGAACTCTCTCGCGCCGGCGTCGTGGTCGCCCGAGCCGGTGGCGGAGGACCCTGGTCAGGCAATCTATGGCTCACACTGCGCGGCGCGGACGGGGAGCCGATGCCGATCCGTTCGGGCGACACTGTGCGAGCGATCGTGGGCCGCCACGTTCTGGAAGCCGACGTGGCGCCTTTCACCGCCAACTATGCGGGCGGTCCGGGCGGGTTGGTTTCAGGACAGGCTCCGCCCGGAGTGGCTGTGGGCCTGGCCGAGCCCGAGAGCCCCTTTGCCGACGCCGCAACCCTGGCTGACGTCCATGGCGACTATGTCCTGTCTGCGGCTGAGGTCTGGCCGCTGGTCGACGACGGACCGTCGCAGACCGGATCGCTTCCGCCGCTCGAGCCGGGAACGCGCTCTGAGGTCTTCGCGAGCTTGATCAGCGGGCATCATCTGAGGCGGTCATTTCAGGGACCGCGCCTGGTGATGGCCTTGGGCGAGCCGACGATCGGTGGGGAGCTTCCGGCCGGCGGTGACGGGAACTATTCGCTTCGGGTAGCCCGCGCGCCGCAGTCCGAAGAGGATCTGGGTTCCGTCATGCAGGTAGGAGCGCGCGGCGCCTTTACCGTTTCACTGGCGACTACTCACTTGAGGCGCGGCCTGGTCGGCGGCGACCGGTTGACCCTTGCCGCACTCGGGCGTTCGCAACCATTGCTCGACGTCACGCTCCCCGAACTCGGCATCGAAATGGGTGTCGATGGCGTCCTGACCGGAACCGCGCCGGCAGATGCCCTCCTCGATGTGGAGATCCACATCGTCGAGGACGAGCCGCCGCTTCGCTATGCCGTTACGGCCGACGACCGGGGCAACTGGCGGTTCGACCCCCTTCGACCCTCGGCGGGCCAGGCCATTGCACCGCCGGACCTGGTCCGTGGCTTTCGCGTGGTCTGGCGCGAGCCCGGCGTGGAGCTGCGGCGAAGCTTGGCCGGACCGGCCGCTGCTCCCTAGGGTCGTCGCCAGCTACAGGCCCTTGCGCCCTGGATTCACCGCCAGATCCTTGAGCCCGGCTCCCACGATGGAGCCGGGCTTCCGTCGTCTGACGTAGCCCGCGAACCCGATCTGACTCCGTCGTGCCGTCCGATTGGCGCCCGCGCTTCACCGCGGAGGAGATTGAGCGTAGCCGGCTGGTAAGCTGGGTCTTGAATCCTTCGCCGGCAGTCAGGTCATGTCACCGCAACCCACGCGTTCCATGGAGTTGCGATCCTGGCTCATGGACATTCGGTGATTCGTCCGGCGATCTGGCGGTAGATTCCTGCCAGGTCGTCACCGTCCGGGGCGAAGAAGAAGTCGCCGGGCGTCGATGCCGATTCGCGCAGGAGTTCGCGCAGCACGTCGTCGTCCTCGCCGAGGCCAATGGTGAAGAGGCGGGAGCCATCGGCCTTCATTCGCGCGGCCGCCCGAAGCACGGTGCACTCCTGGTTCGGGCATTCAGGGCTGTCGCTGCCGGGGCCGAAAGGCACTCGGTTGGGCAGGCCATCGGTGAGCAGGATGACCGTTGGCCTGTTGGAGCCGAGCCTCGGCCCGGAGAGCAGGGTCTCGCGGGCCTGGTCCAACGCCAGGTCCAGACGGGTCCCCTGGGCGATTCGCGCCGGAAGCCGCTCAAGGGCTGCCAGCGCCTTCCCGTGGTCCGAGCCGAGGCCCATCTCGGTCCAAGCCGTATCATTGAATGCCACAACGGCGACCTGGTCATGGTGCTGGGCGCCATCGTCCCAGGTCAGCAGCGAAAGGAAGGCGCGCGCCGCCTCGAGAGCGGCGAGGTGCTTGCTTCGGCCGTTCTCGCGCGTGGGCCGGTACATGCTGGTCGACATGTCAAGCACCAGCACGACGTCGGTGAAGACCGACTCCGGAACACAGATCTGCTTCTCCCAATGGAGGAAAGGCAGGTAGATCGTGTAGCGCCCCTGGGTGGGGGTGGCGGTTGCGGTTGCGCTCGAGGTGGCGGTGGCCGTAGCGGTTGAGGTCGACGTGCTCGTGGCTGTGTCCGTCGGCGGCGGTGGTGTGCTTGTGTCCGTCGGCGGCACGGGCGTCGGCGTGAAGCAGATCGCCGGCTCCACGGCAAGCAACTGCTCTGGTGCCGCCAGGGTCTGCGCGAGGCGACCGCTGTCGGTGACGGTGAGCTCGCCGCGGATCGGGTAGATCGCCGGGCCCTGCGACCGCACACGGTACGTGACGCTGTAGGCCTGGAGCGTTCGGGGGTCGGACCAGGACCAGCGAAGCACCGTTCGCCCATCGCTGTCCGACTCGACCGTCGGATCTCCGCCCGTAGCCGAATCCAATTCGTAGTCGAGACCGGTGGGCAACACCTGCTCCAGCACCATGGCACGCACGTCCGCGCCCTTGGGGAAGTTGGCCATCTCGTCCTGGACCATCCGCCGCAGGCGGCCGCTCTCGTTGAACTTGGTGAAGAAGCGCTGGCTCGTGGGCATTTCCGGTTCGGGACCGCGGCAGTACCAGGCACCTGGGTCCATCGGGCAGCCGACCATGAGTTTGGCCTTGGCCTTGAGCATCTTCGCAGCGTCGAGCAGGATCTGCCGCTGATCCTGGTAATGGCTCTTGGTGTAGGCGTACATGATCACGACCTCGCAGGGGCTGTCCTTGCTCGCGCGTCGTGCCTGGTCCATCTCCCGAAGCGCAAGCTTCGCCGCGTCCACCGCTTTCCCGCGCGGGTTATACGTTGTGTCCGCCATCAGCTGGCCGTGAACCGTGTTCATGTTGTCGGTGAGCTTGGCCTTGGTCTGGGCTCCATTGTTGTCGTATTCGATGACCGCGGCCTGAAAGTCGGCACCCTCCTCCATGAAGCGGTCGGCCCATCGCTGCATGTCGTCCAGAACCTTGCGGCTTTCACTTTCCTGCCATCGGGCCTGCGGCGTGTCGGTATGGACGAAGATGACATGCATCCCGCCGGGACAGACTGGGCAATAGGGAGACACGGTCACGC
Organism: Anaerolineae bacterium; assembly: GCA_044228875.1. Taxonomy (GTDB): domain Bacteria; phylum Chloroflexota; class Anaerolineae; order Epilineales; family Epilineaceae; genus Epilinea. The sequence continues at coordinate 7,806 of JBGAUA010000025.1, read as the reverse complement.
TCACGGTCGCCGAGCTGCACACCGTCGTCCGCCGCGTATTCAATGTGCTCGAGATCACGGCGCCGCAGCGGCCGATCCGCGGTGCTGCCGGCAACACCGGGGAAGAGGCGGATTCCAGCGATGGTGCTGCGATCGACGCCGTAGGCCGCAGCGAGGCCAGAGCGCCGAGCCCTAGGAACAGGCTGAAGACGACGGCCAAGCTGCCCCGATTGTGAACGGTCATGCTGCTGCCTCCCGTGTGATCGCTGAAGCCCGGACCTGCCCCGAGCCGGTATTCCGCCACGAGATCCGGCCGGCGCATTGGCGTCGCTCAGCTCTGCGTGGATTCTGCCCAGGAATAACGCGCTGCCGCTAGAATATGGACATGCAATGGCCGGATGTCCAGTCGTGGCACGCTCTGCGCATCGCGGCAATGGTGGCAGGACCCTTGGCTGCGCAGCGCGTGCCGCCGCTCCTGGCAGATCTGGGCGGAGCGACCCCCGACTACCGCTTCGCGGCCGCAGGCATGCTCGGCTTTGCCGGCCGCGCCGCGGCACTCGGCGCCGCAATCGGTCTGTTGGCCCTGCAAGGTCAATCCAGCGGTCCGCAAGGCGCATGGCGGCGCGCCGCCCTTTCGTCGATCGAGATCGGCATGCTGCGGTTGGGCCTGTCAGCATCGTTGATCGGCCTGGCTGCGCTCCTGCAGGTGCCGCGCGTCAGGCCGGAGTCTTCGATGGTCCTGGTTCTGACGCTGATGTCGCTGGCCTTCCTGTCAATCCGGCTGGGCCCGGCGACAGCGTTCGCCCTTCGGGGGTGCGGCGCTCTCGAGGCCATCGCGCAGGGTTGGCGAAGCTCCAGCCGACGCCCGCTTGCGGCCGTGCGATTGGCAGTGCTGGAATGGGTTCCTGCCGCGCTCGTCTCCGGCCGCGGCTGGCATGTCCTGGCAGACCCGTGGACCCTGGCTGGCCACCCCTGGTCGGCATGGGACCCGGGACCAGCGTTGACGCCGGCTCCGACGGCGGCCGCCTTGGCTGCTGGGCTGGCCTTCGTCTTCTGGGCGCGAGCGCTCCTTCGTTGGGAGCCGGAACGGCTCGTGGCTCCGGCCGGCGGTTGTGCTCCAAGGGCCGCCTCGGGCGATCGTGGTGGCGCATCCGCTGCGTCGACCTGAGGGGGCATGGAGAAGCTCAACAGCATGCGGGTTCTGGATCAAGCCCGGATCCGCTACAGCGCGCGACATTTCGCCGCGCTGCACATCTCCGCCGTAGAGGTCGCCGAACAGCTCGGCGTGGACCCGGCGACAGTCTACAAGACCCTGGTGGCCTTGCCTGCCGGCGGCAAGCCGGTGCTCGTCATGCTGGCAGCACCAAGCACCCTGGATCTCAAGGCACTGGCCCGCACGCTAGGTGTCAAACAGGTGGCCATGGCCAGTCTGGCGGAGGCGGAGTCCCTGACCGGGTTGCTCGCTGGCGGAATCGGCGCTCTGGCCCTGCGGCACAAGGGATGGCGCTGCTTTCTGGACCGCGCCGCCTTGACGGCACCGGGTGGCCGCATCCTGGTGAGCGCCGGTCGGCGCGGGCTCAACCTTGAGGTGGCCGTGACGGACCTGATCGGTGTGCTCAAGCCCGAAGTCGGCGACTTCAGCCGCGCGACTGTCGAGCCGTGAGCGACCGCCGGCCGCCGCGCGAAGCATAACGGACGGAGGCGTCAGACCGTCATAAACAACGACGCATTCGCTCGCTCGCGGTCTTCAGTCCGGTGATCAGGTGTACGGGTTCTGGCGAGCGTCTGACCGACCTTCGAATTGACATGCGGCCGCCTGACCTCTTGAGGTCCGCGCCGCAGTTCGCCTCGTCTCGTGGCTCGTCCCGCCCGAACGGCTCGCGACGCGGCCTCTTGCAGTCTCGAGTCACTCAGCCCCAGGACCCCTCTTGCGGACTCATTCATCGACTTCAACCGCAGACGGCAACCCGGTGCGCGTGGGCCGCGTCCTTCGCGATCTGGCACTGGCCGCGGCCGCGGTCGTCACGCTGGCCGGCGGTTGGGCGCGCGGACCTGGCGCCAGCGGCGCGTCATCTCCCGGCCCCTTGGACGACGGGAGTTGGCGCAGCTTCGCCAACGGCGATCGCATCGCCCAGGTGCTCCCAGACGGCGATCGCCTCTGGGTCGCCAGTCTCGGCGGCGGCGTGCTGCGCTGGACGCCCGACGATGGCGGCTACCACCAGTACCTTGCGCCGCAGGACGGCCTGCCGTCGAACATGGTCAACGCCTTGCTTCGTGATGCGGATGGGACGCTCTGGGCCGCCACCGATGGCGGATTGGCCTGGCTTCCGGCAGGTGCCGATCGCTGGTCGGCCGTCACACCGCGCCAGGCAAGCAACATGCCGTCGGCGGCGGTGACCGCCTTGGCCGCCGACGGGCGGGACGGGATATGGGTGGGCTTCTCGCAACGCTGGGATCCAGAGCGCGCGAATCCCCGAACGGGTGAACCAGGGGCCTTCTCGCTGGGCGGCCTGGCGCGCTACCGCCCGGCGGACGGAGCGTTCACCGATGTCTTCCATGTAACCAAGGACGGCAGCCCGGTTCGCGACGCGTTCACCAGCCTGCCCTCGGAGAACATCACCGCCCTTGCGACGCTCCCTGACGGCACCTTGTGGGTGGGCACACGTCCCTACCATGTCTGGCAGGACCGCGACTGCGGGGGCGAGACCTGCCCCGGCGACCAGGGCTCGTGGATCCAGACCGGCGGCGGCCTGGCGGCGCGCAAGGGAGACGATTGGGCGGTGTGGGCCAGCACCGAGGACAGCGCGGCGTGCTTCCCGGCCCATGTGACCGGTCTGGCCGGCGACGGCGCCGGCCGCATGTGGGTCGGAACCATCGGGCACGGGGCATTGGTCATGCGCCATGGCCTGCTGGTCAAGGGCTGCCAGGGCGGACAGGCCTACTACCTGCGACCGCGGCAACAGGGCCAGCCGGGAGCCCTGCGAGGAAACACGGTGTGGTCCATCGCTGCCGGTCCCGATGGCCGCATCTGGATGGGGCATGGCGATGGCACGGGTGGTGGACTGGGCATCGCCATCCTCGATCACCGCAACACCTTCGGCGACTCGTCCGCCTGCCGCGACTGCCCTGAGGCCAACGTCGACGACGCATGGACCTTGCTGGACCTGGACGGTAGCGTCGGGGCCGCTCCAATCCTGGTGTCGGCCCTGGCCGTGGACGCCTCCGGCGCCTGGCTGGGGACGCGCGATGACAAGAACGGCGACGGCGACGGGCTGCGGCGCTTCTCCCTGCAGGACGATCGTTGGAAGGCTCTGCGGCATGCCGACAGTGCTCTGCCTTCCAACCGGGTCACGGACATGGCCTACCAGAGGCAGCGCGGCGAATGGTGGGTGTCAACCGCCCATCGCGGGGTTGCCATGTACGATGGGCGAGTCTGGCGCCGTTGGCCCCGGGTCGGCGCGCCGACGCCCCTGGGATCCGTGACCGGCGCGGTCCGCCGCGGACTGGCGCTGATCCCGGTGGGAATGGGCGACCGTCGCGAGTTCGACGCTGCCTTTCCCAGCTTGCCGGGACTGATCAGGATCGGCGACGACGAGACCATCTACCAGGTCAAGGGCTTCAAGCCGTCCACCGGCGGCCTGGGTCCCTGGCTGGAGATCAGCCCTGGCCTCGTAGCCCAGGCGGATGCCGGCAGCCCCATTCGGCGGCTCGAGCGGGGTCCGTCCAGCGACGCAGCCTCGCAGATCGCCGTCGATCCCGACGGTGGAGTCTGGGTTGGCGGCCGCGAAACCATCTGGCAGTCCCACGGCTGCCCTTCGGACCGCCAGGCGCAGGCCGCCTGCTGGATGGATGGCGGCCTCGCGCATTGGGACGGCCGGAACTGGAAGGTCTACAACCGCGACAACAGCCCCATACCGGATCAGGAGGTGGGCGGCGTCGCCGCGGGTCTGGACGGGCGTATCTGGATCGGTACCGGCGACGGACGGTCCGAGGGCGCCGGCATGGCGGTACTGGACCCGCAGGAGCAGACCTGGACCATCTACAGCCGCGCTCGGCTTCCCGTGGGCCAGACTCTGGGCAGCAACGGCACCAACCGTTTGGCCGTCGACCCTGAGACGGGAGACCTTTGGGCGGCCCACCACTCGGTGGTTGAGGTCAGCCAGGATGTCAGCGGCCAGTTGCAGCGCTCGACGCTCGGCGGAGGGGTGTCGCGCTGGGATGGCGCGCGCTGGTCGGCCTGGACCCGCAGCGGCGGCGCGCGCCTGGTGGCCTACGCCGCCAACCGCGACAAGGGTCAACCATCTACAGGCGGCGAGTTGAGCGCCATCCACGTGGACCGGGTCGGCGGTCGTGTGTGGGCGGGCGGTTGGGATGCCGAGGCCAGCTTCCACTGGCTGCAGGGCTATGGTCTGGATGCCGCGCTCAACTGGTGCCCCATCGACAGCTGCAGCAACGACGCCTGGCAGAGCCTCGTGTTTCCGGATGACGGTCGGGTCTCGGCGATCGCCCAGGACGGCGACGGCAATGTCTGGGTTGGAACCAACCGCGCAGGCGCCGGGATCGTCCCGCCGACCGGCGGCGTGAAGCTCTTCGACGGCCGGGACTGGAGCACCTACACGCCTGACAACAGCGGTCTGGTGAATGCCGAGATCGCGGCAATCGCTTCCGCGGGGACGCAGACCTGGGTCGGCAGCCTTGCGGCGGGAATCAGCGTGTACCAGGCCTTTGTACCCCCGACGCCGACTGCGACCGCCACCCGCACGCTCAAGCCCAGCGAGCCTTCACCGACGCCGCAGCCGACCGCTACCCGCACGCCAACCGCGAGCACGACGCCCACCCTCACGCCAGATCCGACGCCCTTCGGCCGCTGCCCGAGCGGCTTCGGAGCCTGCCGCATCCTGATGCCCGCTGTCGCTGGGGTGGACCTGAGCGCGGAGACAGCGACAGCGACGGCGTCGATGCCCCCGTCAACCACCACGCCCGTTGTCGCCACGCTCCCTGCGGCTACGGCGAGCGCCAGCCCCTCGTCTACTGCCAGCCCTTCGTCGACGTCGGTGCCCACAGCGAGCACCACCCCGATCCCGTCGGCCACCGCCACTGCGCGTCCATCCGCAACCCGCACCGCCACTGCCAGCCCCAGCCCGTCGCCGAGCCCCACCGTGTCGCCTACCGTGACGGCCGCGGCCACCGCCGCGGTCGCGCCACTGGGTAGCTGGGTCGCCTACAGCGCACCGGGTGCGCGCATGCCCAACGAAACGCTGTATGCCGTCCATGGCACGTCGGCGGACAACGTCTGGATGGTCGGCGCGGGCGGTGAGGCCTGGTACTGGGACGGCAAGGAGTTGCTCGAGGAGCAACTCGGAAGCACAGAGAACCTACGCGCGGTGCACATGGTGTCCCGAGACCGAGGCTTCCTTGCCGGCGACAACGGGCTGGTGCTGGAGATGCGCAGCGGCCGCTGGGTAGCCTCCAATACCGGCGGCATTCCCGACAATTGGAGCAGCCTGACGGCCGTCGAAGACGTCGGCGGCGTGCGCGGCTGGGTGGTAGGCAACCTGCGCGGCAACCGGCTCTACTACAACGGCCAGTCCTGGATCGCGCCAAGCCCGGACGACCGCAACACCGGACGCGACTTCACGGCGGTGGGCATGGTGGGTTTGACCCGCGGCTATGCCGTTCAAGGCTCCGGCAGCGGCCGGATCTACGTCTGGGACGGCGGCCGATGGAACCCCGGCTCCACTGTGGGACCGATGCAGGACATGCACATCCTTTCGGCCCAATTGGGCATCATGGGGGGCGACAACGGCAACGTTCTGCTGTTCGACGGTTCGGGCTGGGCGCCGATGCCGCAGAAGCCGGTGACCATGGGCGCGGCGATCAGCGCCATCCGCATCGTGTCACCCGAGCGCATCTTTGCGGCGACCAGCCTCGGAGGATTTTTCGGGTGGGACGGCAGCCGGTGGACCACGCTCCGCGGCCCGGTGCAGCCGCGCGCGGTCAACGGCTTGTGGATGAGCGCGGATGGCCGTGACGGCTGGGCAGTGGGTGCGGACGGCCTGGTGCTACGCTACAAGCTGCCCTGAGCCCGGAGCCCGCAACCTGCGGCTACGGGGGGGGGGTGATCCCAAGAGCACAGGGCCCGGAGCGGAGCGCGTGTCTGCGGCGAACCCTCCGTAGAACGATTTGCCTTGGAGGTGAGCTCCGGCGCGCGGACTGTTCCGGCTGATCAAGGATCGGCTCGCCGCTCCAAGCGCGGGCAGTACAGGCGGTACGCCGACGGGGTGGCCGTCGCGACGGCCGTTCGCGACGCGGTAGGGCTGCGCGTCGGTGTCGCCGGGGTTCCGAGGGTAGGCGTGGCTTCCATCGTGCGGCTGGGGTCGAGCGTCGGTGTACGGGTGGCGCTGGGCTTCCGGGTGGGGCTGGGCGAGCGCGTTGCGCTGGCCGACGGCCATACAGTGGCGGTAGGACTGGGCGATGGCAGCAGCGGTCGCCAGCGGGCGTAGAACACGTCGTTGTGGTCGCTGCCTGGCACCCGGGCCAGCCAAACGGCATGGATGTCGCCGGATGCCCGGTCATAGACGATGTCCGGCTGGCTGGCTTCGCCTTCCCAGATACTGCCCTGGTGAGGCGGGAGTTCCTGCCGGTAGCGTAGCCCGCGTCCCGCCCCCGGAGTTCCACCGTCGTCCTGGCGCCATGCCAGCAGCAGGCCAAGCTGACGGTCCATGGCGATGCTGGGATCTGCCGACGGCCTGCCGGCGTCGTTCGCGCTGACGGCGTCCTGCCAGGGAGCGCAGCTGCGGACGATGTCCTGGCGCCGGTCCGGCGGCGGCAGGGGAACCACCTCCTGCCAGGCAAGGCAGATCGAACCGCGGTCCGCGGCGGCCAGATCCGGCAGCCGCGGGAGCCCCTGCGCGTAGAAAGGGCCTAGATCCCCGTTCACGCGCGGTGTCGGCGCGGCGGCCGCCATCCAGAGGTGCGTGATCCAGGAGTCCTGGGCGCTCTCGTCCATCCATGCCACATGCAGGTCGGCGTCGTCGTCCTGATCGACGGCGGCGGCGATTCGCGGAGATTGGGCGTTGTTGATGATGCCGTCGAAGGTGCTGCCGCGGGGCGCAGGGGTTCCCGACGGAAAGCGCGACTGCCAGGCTGTGCGCCGGCTGCCCGTGCTCGTGTCCACCCATACCAGCCACAAGCGGCCCTCGGCATGATCGATGTCCGGCTGGACGCCGCCGTCGCCGCCGGGAACGCGTTTGCCTGCCAGCGGCCAGCGATGCTGGCCAGGGTCGAAGCCCTTGACGTAGATGCCCATCTTCAGGCTGCCGTCCGAATCCGCGTAGCCGCCGACGTAGGCCACCGCCACCTCGTCGGTGTCGAAGCTGGTCAGCGCCGGTTGGCGACCTGAGTACTCCAGCACCGCGGGTGCCGACCAGGCGCCTGCCGGCACCTTGCGCCGGGTGATCAGGTCGCTTCCCAGGCTGGAATCGGAATCCTCCTGCCATACCACGTGGATGGATCCTCCATCGGTCACCACCAGCCTCGGCCCCTCCGCACCGGCGTCCGGTGAGTTGCTGAGGTTCAGCGGCGGGTCCCCGAAGGCCAGTCCCAAGTCGTCCGCTTCTCGACGCGCCGGGCCTTCGTCCCCGCTGGCGAGAATGGCCCGCGCGCATGCCACCAGCATGACAAAGACGCGCAGCATCGGCGGCGCGCCGCCTCGCGGGTGGCGGTGACGGCGGCCTCGGTGGCGTACAGCTTGGCCATGGCCGCCTCCCGCTTGAACGGGCGGCCCACGTCCTTGAGCCACGCCGCGTGGTAGGTCAGGTCGCGGGC
>JBGAUA010000259.1:239-3652 GCA_044228875.1 Anaerolineae bacterium | reverse complement strand
ATCCCGCCCAGTTCAAGGTCATCGGCCAGTCCCTGCCGCGGCTGGACCTGCCCGCCAAGCTGCGCGGCGAGGCGCTGTTCGCCTACGACGCGCGGCTGCCGGACCTGCATTACGGCGCCGTCGCCCGGCCGCCGCGGCTGGGGGCGCGCCTGGTCTCGGCCCAGGCCGGCGCGGCCGAAGGCATGCCGGGCGTGGTCACGGTGGTCATCAGCGAGGGCTTCGCCGGTGTCGTGGCCCGCAGCCGGGCCCAGGCCGCCGCCGCGCGCGACGCCCTGGAGCTGCGCTGGGAGGGCGGCAGCGACTGGCAACAGTCCGACCTGGAGGCCGCCATGACCCTGGGCGGCCCCGGCGGCGTGGCCTTCCAGGACGAGGGTGATGCCGGCCGGGTGCTGGACGACGTCGCCGCCGCCGTCCCCGATGCCGCCGACGGCAGCCGCGCCGTCCTGGTCGCCGACTACGCCACCCCCATGGCCGCCCACGTGACCATGGAGCCCCCCGCCGCCCTGGTCCACGTCTACCGCGGCCCCTACCGGGAAGGCGCTGGCGCCGGCACCGACGCGACCGACAGCGACGGGGCGGCCGGCGCCACTCCCTCCGCTCCGTCCTCCACCGACGCGTGGACCGCCGTCGTGCGCACCGGCACCCAGATGGCCTCCCTGGTGCAGAGCAAGGTGGCCGAGGCCCTCGGCCTGGACAAGGAGCAGGTGGTGGTGGAGCCCACCCACCTGGGCGGCGGCTTGGGGCGCAAGGCCGGCTACGAGCCCGCCGTCGAGGCCGCGCTCCTCGCCAAGGCCTCGGGCCTGCCCGTGCATGTGGGCTGGACCCGGGCCGAGGACCTGCGCCACGGCTACTACCGCCCGCCCACCCGCCACCGGCTGCGCGGGCGGCTGGGGGAGGACGGCCGGCTGCTGGCCATGGAGCACCAGCTCGCCTCGGGCGACGTGGCCCGCACCTTCCTGCCCCCGCTGATGAGCTCGGTGGTCGGCGCCGACTTCGGCGCCTGGCGCGGCGGCCGCCTCTTCTACGACATCCCCCACCGCCACGCCGTCATCTGGCGACGGGAGCTGCCCGTACCCACCAGCTGGTGGCGCGGCCTGGGCCTCATGGCCAACGTCTTCGCCATCGAGAGCTTCATGGACGAAGCCGCCCTGGCCGCCGGCGTGGACCCTCTGGACTTCCGCCTGCGGCAGCTGCCGCCGGACGACCTAGGCCGCCGCATGGGCGCCGTGCTGCGGGCGGCGGCGGAGCGCGCCGGCTGGGGCCGCGCACCCGCGCCCGGCCGGGCCCTGGGCATCGCCTGCTGCAGCGACGCGAACACCGTAGTGGCCCAGGTGGCCGAGGTCTCGGTGGACGCGGCCGGCCGGCCCCAGGTGCACCGCATCACCTGCGCCCTGGACTGCGGCCTGGCCGTCAACCCCGACGGCGTGGTCGCCCAGGCCGAGGGGGCCATCACCATGGGCCTGAGCGCCACCCTGCTGGAGGAGCTCCGCCTCGCCGACGGGCAGGTGGCCCAGAGCAACTTCTCCGACTACCCCATCCTCAGCCTGCGCCAGACCCCCGTCATCGACGTGCTGCTGCTGGACACCGAGAAGGGCGGGCCGAGCGGCGTCGGCGAGCCGCCCATCGGCCCTGTGGCCGCCGCCGTGGCCAACGCCATCGCGGCGCTGGGCCGGCCGCGGCCGTGGCGCTAGGCCGGCCGCGGCCGCGGCGGCTGCCGCTGCTGGCGCCGAGCACATAGCGTCGCTGTCAGCCTCAGGCGCCTCGCGGACCGTCTCCGCCGTGCCCACCACGCAAGCACCAACGCCGCCGGCCTGTCGAGCGGCGGTCGCGAGCGGTGGAGCGTTACAGCAATGCGGAGATGGAGCGGGTGCTGGACGAGGTCTTTGAACGCCTGTCGGTGAGCGGACGGCGCGACGCCTTCTTTGCGTAGAGGCGGAATCGCTTGGCGATCCGAACTCCTGTGACTACACTGTAGCCACACGCTCGCGAGTCTCGCGGCGCAGGGGCCGATCAAGGGCAGGAGGGCCGATCATGGAACGGGTGGGCGTGCGCGAACTGAAGAATCAGGCGACGCAGATCATCCGCGCGGTGCGGGAAGATCACGCGGAGTACCTGGTAACCGTCGATGGCGAACCGGTGGCGGTGCTGCGGCCCTGCGAAGAGGCTGACCTGCAGGCCGAGAGGGGGGCGAACTGGCAGCGCTTCCTCGATCGGATGGAGGCGTTGGCGCAGAAGATCGGGGCCCAGTGGCAGTCCGAAAAGGGCGCCGTCGAGCTGCTGATGGAAGCCCGGGAAGAAGAGGACCGGGCTCATTGGGATCGCAGCGTATGATCGTCGATGCCAGCGTCGTCGTTGCCTACCTCAACCCTGGCGACGTCCACCACGGCCGGGCCATGGCCTGGTTCCGGAGTCTCGTCATTGATGAGCAACCGCTCACGGCGCCCATGATCCTGCTTCCCGAAGTCGCCTCCGGCCTTCAGCGCGCAAGCATCGATCGAGAGAGCATCTTCGAGGGCATGCAACTGCTTGTCGACGAGCGGCAAGTCGCCTTGGTGGCGGTCACCCGGCCTGTCGCCCAACGTGCCGCCGCACTGGTCGCCGAGCTAGGCCTTCACGGCTGCGACGCCGTCTACGTCGCCCTCGCCGAGCAGCGCGGCGAGCCCTTGATCAGCCTCGACCGCCGCCAGGTCGAGCGGGCGCGTGGGGTGATCGAGGCGCGGGAGCCGTGATATGGAACCCGATTCGCAAGCAGACCGGAAGCTGAAGTGGGAGCGCTTCATCGCGCGGATGCAGGAGCTGGCCAAGAAGATCGGGGAGGATTGGCAGTCAGAAAAGGGCGCCGTAGAGCTCCTTATCGAGAGCCGCGAGGAAGAGGATCGCGCCCACTGGGTCGGCACGGAGCCAACGGAAGCAGACCCCGCCTACGAAGCAGACTAACGCCGCGTCCAGGAGCCTTCGCACCGGCATCACTATGGAACAGGCGTAGCGCTCGGGCGCGGCGTTGCGGTGGGTAGCGTGTAGATGGCCATGGCCGGCTCGTCTGGATCAGCGCCAATGAGGTTGCCATCGTCGTCGGTGGCAAGGGGGCGCTTGAGATCCTCCATATGCACGTAATGCCAGGTTGCCCCCAGGTCGTAGGAGCGCAGGGTCTTTGGGAACGTCCGTTGATCAGGAGCTGGGGGCTCAGCCGCGGGGACCGTCGCGTACCACTCGTCCAGGAGAAGTGCGGTTCCAGCGACCGCACTACGGACCAGCAGCAAGGAATCTTCCTGCACACTACCATCTCTCGACAACACGACCGACCAGGTCAATCCGCCATCCGTTGACCGGTACACCTTGGGGTTCATGAGGACCGTCCCTGAATCGCTCCACTCAAAGCGACTCCCTCCAATGGCGAGTAGCACCGGAGACTG
>JBGAUA010000259.1:0-229 GCA_044228875.1 Anaerolineae bacterium | reverse complement strand
GCTGTCGAACTGCCGTGCCTGGGTCGGGAAGTTCTCCCAGGCGTTGCCATGTGGCCCCGGAGTCCGTGGATCGAAACGCGCGGGAAGGCTCCGGGCCGCCCGTCCCCCCGTAGCCGAAGGCGTAGAACGTCCGGCTATGTACAAGGTCCGGAGCTGGAGCAATCGCGGTGAGCATGCCCGAAGGGACCCACGTATCCCCTGCGTCAAGGCTGCGGTAGAGCGTGTCTTT
>JBGAUA010000258.1:0-3659 GCA_044228875.1 Anaerolineae bacterium | reverse complement strand
GGGCCTGGCGTGGGGGCGAGGGCCGACTCCCCACCCCTCACGGCCGCCCCAACCCCAGCCAAGGCAGGGCCAGCCCGCGGAACACCGGCCGCGGATCCGCCAGCCCCAACCGACCGATGCGGCCGCTGACGACGGGCAGGCTGCGGTCCATCGCCAGGCTGAGGGTGGTGTGGGCCAGGGCGTCGGCCATCTCGTCGAACATGGCCCAGTCGATGTTGGCGATGCCGTCGCAGGCCCGATGGTAGCAGGGGTCGAAGGCCTCGCCGGCCTTGCCGCCGTAGCGCGCGGCCATCGCCTCGTCCTTTTCGTCCTCGGCCCCGGTGAAGAGGCCGCCGGCGGGGATGCCGGCGGCGATGAAGGGCCCGTAATCGGAGCGGCCGTCGAAGGCGGTGGGGTCATGGGGCAGCCGGCGGGCGTCGAAGAAGCCGGCGAAGACCTGCTCGATCTCCCCGGAGCCGATCGGGCCGGCGGTGGCCTTGTCACCGAAGGAGCCGTCGCCGTCGTAGATGCCCCTGAATGGGTTGGGCGAGCCGATCATGTCGACGTTGAGGTTGGCCAGGATGTCGGACCGCGCGGCCTCATCCAGGCTCTGCACGTAATGCCGGGAGCCCAGGAGCCCCAGCTCCTCCCCGCCCCAGAAGGCGAAGCGCAGCTTGTTGGCGGGGCGGATGCCCAGGGCGGCCACCTGCACGGCGGTCTCCAGGATGGCGGCCGAGCCGCTGCCGTTGTCGTTGATGCCGGCCCCGGCGGGCACGGAATCCAGATGCCCGCCCAGGACGACGACGCGGTCCTCGCGGCCGGCGGCGGTGTCGGCCAGCACGTTCCAGGACCGACGCGGCTCGACGGCGCCCCAGGCCTCAAGGCGCACCGTCACCGCCGCGCCGCCGGCGAGGGAGGCGGCGAGGTTCTCGCCGACGGCGTAGCTGGCGCCCAAAAGCGGGATCTGCCGCGCCGCGCCGGCGGAGCCGCGGACGACGTCGGTCCGCCCGCTCTGGCCTTCGTTGAAGAGGATGACGGCGGCGGCGCCGGCGGCCACGGCGCGGTTGACCTTGTCGCCGAAGTTGCAGCTGCCGCGCTGGATCAGGGCCACGGCGCCCTTGGGGAAGTCGGCGAAGTCCTCGTCCTGGCAGCCGCTGGTGGAGCTGTTGGCGTCCATGCCGGGTGGCAGGACGAGGTCGACGGCCGCGAGGGTGGCGGTGATGACGCCGGAGCCGGAGGACGTGAGGGTGGCGATCTGGTCGGCGGCGAAGGTGAGGGGGTCGGGCGCCAGGCGCGCCAGGCCGGGCGGTGCCTTCTCGACGAAGGTGGGGATATCGAAGGCCTGGCGGGTGACGCTGTAGCCGGCGCCCTCGAGCACGCCGGCGACGTAGTCCACGGAGGCGGCGTAGCCGGGCGTGCGCGCGGCGCGGTTGCCGCCGTTGGCGTCGGCGATGGCCTGCAGGCGCTCGAGATGCCGCCGCAGGCCGGGCAGGGTGATGGCCGCTTGCAGGGCCGCGGTGTCGACGGCGGCCAGGAGCGGCGCGCAGGCGGGCCGCAGCTGGTCCACGACGGTCTCGACGTCGCGGCGGTCGATGGCCCCGCTGTGGTCCAGGTCGAGGTTGGCGTCGTAGCCGGGCTGGGCGGACAGCCGCCCCAGGGCGCCTTCCACGCGGTCGACGTCATCCAGGGTCACGGCGCCGTCCAGGTCGAGGTCGAAGCGGCAGCCGGTCTGCTTTCCCAGCCGGATCCGCCCGCCGGCCCAGGCGGCCAGCCGCAAGCTGGCGACCTCGGCGCCGTCGGCGAGCAGGACGAGGGGCAGCTCCTGGACGTCGCCGTCGCGCACGGCCAAGGGCATCTCGTAGCCCACCACGAGCGACCGCGAGCTGCCGGCGGCGAGGCTGAAGGGCGCGGGCAGATGGGCGATCCAGCTGCTGTCGGGCGCGGCCAGGCTGACGGCGCTGTCGGCGGCGCCGTTGTTCTTGAGGCCGAGGGTGAAGGTGACCAGACCGCCGGGGCCGCTGGCGCTGCGCGCCCCGGTCAAGGCGAGGTCGGGTTGGGTCTGGGCGGTGGCGGGCGCGGGGGCGCGCTGCAGCAGGGTGAAGGCGGCGAGGAGCAGGAGGCCGAGGGCCAGGGCGGCGGTCGGGACGGCGGCGCGGGGCGTTCGAGGAAGGCGAGGCCCGTGGGGACGAGCGCCTTGGGACCCGCCCTGGGAGGAGCCCTCGGATAGCAGGCGAGGTCCGCGGGCGTCGCCATGATCGCGGGCCTTGCGGCGGCTGCGGTTCTCGTGAGCGTTGCGGTCGACCATGGTGACGGGGCTCCTCTTCGCGGACCCACCGCCGCTTCCGCGGCGCCACGGCGGCAGCGGCGGATGACGACCTCCGGCGCGGGGCGTCGGGCGCCGCCGGTGAGACCGGCAGCACCGTATCAGAGCCGCGGCGGAGCGTCAAGGGGCGGGGTGGTGACAGGAGAACGTCGGGGGGGCGAGGGGTGTGACCGGGGGCGGGGGATGCACCGGCCGCGACCATCGCTTGCGACGGTCGACCTGTGCCGTTGCGCTGGGCGCGGATCTGCATATCATCGGCGAGGGCCTAGCGATCGATCTGAGGAACAACGAACGATGAACCCCTACAGCGACGACGAACTGCTGCAGATGCTCACCGATCTGGAGTCGGACCAGGACGAACGCATCCTCAACGAGAAGCGTCGCCACGGCGACCGTCCCTCCTTCGATGTGCGCCCGGTACCGGCGGCAACGCTGGCGGATCTGGACCGTCGGCGCTTCGAAGACGCGTACTTACCAGCGGCTTTCGCGCCGGACGTGATCGCGGCCAACGACCGCAGCTATGAACAGCGGCTGGCGGCCACGAAGATGGTGTCGTCAGCGGATGACCCGACCCCGACGGTGTTGGGTCTGCTCGTGCTGGGACCGCGCTCGCGGGACCACCTGCCGGGGGCCTACATCCAGTTCCTGCGCATTGCGGGGAAGGATCTGGCAGACGCGGTGGTGGACGAACTGCTGCTGGATGGACCGGTTGCGGAGCAATTGCTCCGGATAGACGACAAGATGGCTTCGCATAACCGCACGGCGGTGGACATCACGGGGGCGGACCGTGAGCGCCGCACATCGCTCTATCCGCTGCCGGCGCTGCAGCAGATGCTGCGCAACGCGGTCATGCACCGAAGCTACGAGGCGACGCACACTCCGATCCGGGTGACCTGGTTCGACGACCGCATCGAGATCAACAGCCCAGGCGGACCTTACGGCTCGGTGACCGCCGACAACTTCGGCCAACCGGGGGTCAGCGACTACCGCAATCCCAGCCTGGCAGAGGCGCTGCGGGTGTTGGGCTTCGTGCAGCGCTTCGGGGCGGGCATCGCCATCGCCCGCCGGTCATTGGAGGAAAACGGTAGCCCGCCGCTGGCCTTCGAGGTCAGCCCTTCCATGATCCGCGTCACGCTGTGGCCCCGGTCCCGGCTGCGTGGCAATGACAACACGTGAGACCGCTATCTGGCGGAGGACGGCGACCAGGCCCTCGTCGTTGGTGGCGCGCTCCTTGACGGTCAGCTCATCCCGGAATGCAGCTTCTCCAGGACGTTGTACAGGTCGTTCAGCGTCAGGTCTGGGTGCTGGGCTTGTTAGCGCTTGCGGTAGGCGTCGAGCAGCTCGCCGAGGTCACGGA
>JBGAUA010000257.1:0-3681 GCA_044228875.1 Anaerolineae bacterium | reverse complement strand
ATGGAACCGGGCCTGGGTGATCGCCTGGGTTCTTGGACCGGTGTTCATCCTGTTCCATCGGCCGTTTCTGGAGGGCGTGGTGTGGCCGATCATCGGGCTGCGTTGACATGCCGCACCCACAAGGGCAGGTCAACGCAGCCCGACGCGTCAGATCGGATTACCGTCGAGCCAGCCTGCGCGTACTGCGCACCAGCTCCAGGAAACCCTGACGCTCCTCGGACCTGTCGCTTCCCATCCCCGCGGCCGCCAGATCCTCTACCATGGCCATGCTGGCCTCGCCTCGGTGCTCCGAGTCGCGCAGGACCATGCCGAAGGCGGCAACGGCGGCGGCGAAGTGGAAGTCTACCGACGCCGATCGCAAGCTGTCGCCGCGGTCCTTGATGGGGGCTTCCAGCAGCCTGGATGTCTCGCCCTCCGGCGTCTTGTAGCGCAGTTTGAGGTAGAGAAGATCGTCCGAGCCTGAGCCGCGCGCCGCGGGCCGCGGGCGCTGGTAGCGCAGATCCGGGAGACCGGTGCCCTGACGGTCGGCACCGATGGGCAACACCTCGTAGAGGGCGGTCACCGTGTGGCCGGCGCCGATCTCGCCGGCATCCTTGCGGTCATCCGCGAAGTCCTGCGCCGCCAGGCGGCGGTTCTCGTAGCCGATCAAGCGGTAGGCCGCCACCTGGGAAGGGTTGAACTCCACCTGCAGCTTCACGTCCTTGGCGATGGTCACCAGGGTGCCGGTGAGCTGGTCCACGAGGCGTCGCTGGGCTTCGTCGGGGCCATCGATGTAGCCGTAGTTGCCGTTGCCCCGATCCGCCAACCGCTCGAGGCGCCCGTCCTGCAGGTTGCCCATCCCAAAGCCCAGCACGCTCAGGAACACGCCGCTGGACGCCTCCCGGCTGATCAGGTCTTCCAGGGCGCCGTCATCGGTGATGCCCACGTTGAAGTCCCCGTCGGTCAAGAGGATGACGCGGTTCACGCCGTCGTCCCGGTATTGCGAGCGCGCCACCTGGTAGGCCAGTTGGATGCCCCCGCTGCCATTGGTCCCTCCACCGGCCTGCAGGCCTTCGATGGCATCCATGATCCTGCTCCGGTCGCGGCTGTCGGTGCTCTCCAGGGCGAGCCCGCTCTGGCCGGCATAGGTGACGATGGCCACCCTGTCGCCGGCGCCAAGTTCCTCCACCAGCATGCCCAGCGCCGTCTTGGCCAGGGGCAGCTTGTTGGCGTCCTGCATCGAGCCGGAGACATCGATCAGGAAGACAAGGTTGGCCGCGGGGCGTTCTCGCCGGCTCATGTCCTGGCCCTTGATGCCGATCTTCACCAACCGATGCTCCTTGGCCCAGGGGGCATCGGCGATCTCCACGTGGACGGCGAAGGGGTCGCGCGAGCCGGTGGGCGGCGCCGGATAGTCGTAGCTGAAGGCGTTGACCAGTTCCTCGATGCGCACGGCGTCAGGCGGCGGAAGCACGCCCATCTGGCTGACGAAGCGCCGCACGTTGGCGTAGGACGCGCTGTCCACATCCACCCCGAAGGTGGAGAGGGGCTGCGTCACGGGGTCCAGGAAAGGATTCTCGACGATGGCCGTGTAGCCTTCGCCGGATGCGCCAGGCGGGGGCAGATCGGGGTACGGCGCGGGCGGCCAGAGGGGGGTGGGAAGGGTGTCGTCCCGCTGGTAGCGCAGGGATTCCTGAGGGGCGGACGAGGCCGCGAGATCCGGGCTGGTGATAGCCGAAGACCAAGCAGGGTCGATGCCGGCGGAGCGCATGGCATCCGCCGCCGCTGGCGCTTTGTTCGGATTCACCATGGCTGACTTCGAGTTCGACGGATCGGCAGCCACCGCTCCCGCAGCTGACGGCTCGAAGGTTGCTCCCTCCGAAAGGTGGAGGCGCTCCGGCTCAGTCACGTGGCCGGCAGGGGCTTCGCCATTGCAGGCACCCGCTGCAACGACCAGACATAGACAGGCGACGGCGCCCGGAACCTTCCGGACGGGACGATACGACATCATGGGGTCTCTCCTCACGGCGGTTGGGCCCGGGGAAAGCGCTCCCCTGACCCGGACGAATGCGTCTCTCCGTCCTATTGAACTGCCGCCGGATGGGTGAGGATCAACGTTCTGATGAGCGTTCGCTGATGGTCAGGTCGATCGCGAGGGGGCTCAGGCCAGCAGGCAAGTGAATGCCTACCGATGGGCGCGCTGCCAGGAGCGGGCAGCGCGCCCGGTTCCATGGTCTTGACCAACGGCGCTACTGCCCCACGTAGACGATTCGGTAGATGTTGCCGTTCTTGTCGTCCGAGACGAACACCTCGCCCTGGGCGCCGACGGCCACGCCAGCCGGACGGCCCCAGGCGCTACCGCATTCCTGGGTCGGGCTGTCGCGGAAGCCGGTCAGGAAGGGCCGCGCCTCGACCGGCTGGCCGTCGGTCACGACGATCTGCTGGACGCGGCAGTCGCGCGGGGTCTGGTCGGCATTCCAGGAGCCGTGGTAGGCCACCAAGAGGCTGTCCCGGAACGCGGCCGGGAACTGGGTCTTGTCGTAGCGGGTCATGCCCAGCGGCGCCTGATGGGCCGCGTCGGTGAACAGGGCCGGCGTCACCTGGTCGCAGCTGCTGATGGGCTCGGCGAGGGCCACCCGCGCGTCGCGCACCTCGTGCGACCCGGCGGGCGTGACGCCGAGGCTGGACGTGTAGCAGAAGGGCCAGCCGTAATGCTTGCCGCGCTCGACCTGGATGACGATCTCCTCGGGCGGAACGTCGTTGCCCAGACCGTCGCTGCCGTTGTGGTCGGCCCACAGGCGTCCGTCCGGCAGGAACAGGAAGTCCACGCTGTTGCGCAGGCCCTCGGCCCAGACGGGGCGACGGGACTCGGTCGGGTCGCTCGCGAAGGGGTTGTCCGCCGGGATCGAGCCATCGAGGTTGAAGCGCAGGATCGTGGCGCGCCGCTTGTCGGTCTCGAGGGTGTTGTTGCTGCTGGAGCCGGCGGCCACGTAGAGCTTGCCGTCCGGCCCGATGTGCACCGTGCGCGAGGTGTGCCCGCCGCCGCTGGGGATGTTGGAAGTAACGGTAACGCGCTCGCCGGCTCCGGTAAAGGCACCGTCGGCGTCCAGGTCGGTCAGCCGGGAGACTTTGTCGTTCTCGGCGACATAGAAGGCTCCCTCGTGCCATTCCAGGTTGTGCGGGCCGTTCATGCCGCTGGCCACGACCTGGTTGGCGTCGGCCAGGCCGTCATGGTCCGCGTCGGCCAGCCGCAGGATCGTCGCGCCGCCGCGTGACGCCACGTACAGCGCCCCGTCCGGGCCAGTCGTCATGAGGCGCGGCTCCTGCAGGCCGCTGGCGAAGATCCGCACCGCGAAGCCTTCTGGCACCACGAGCCGGGCGCTCGCCGCGTCTTCGGGCGGCACCACCGGCACGCCCGTGGTGGTCGCGGTCGGGCTGACGGTCCCGGTCGGGGTGACGGTCCCCGTCGGGCCGACGGTCCCGGTCGGGGTCACGACGGTCCCGGTCGGCGTCACGGTCCCCGTCGGGCTGACAGTCCCGGTCGGGGTGACGGTCCCCGTCGAGTTGACGGTCCCGGTCGGGGTGACGGTCCCCGTCGGGCTGACAGTCCCGGTCGGGGTGGCGGTCCCGGTCGGGGTGACGGTCCCGGTCGGACTGGCGGTTCCGGTCGGGCTGACGGTCCCGGTCGGGGTGACGGTCCCC
>JBGAUA010000256.1:0-3817 GCA_044228875.1 Anaerolineae bacterium | reverse complement strand
AACCAGCCCGCCAGCGCCTTGAAGGGTTGATGATCCTCTACCGGCGCGGCCTGGTTCGCAAGGCTCGGGCAATGAAGGAAGCAGTCGACCGCGGTCTGCTCTCGCCCCTCGGCTGAACCGATGGCGCGGGCACGCATCCCGGCTGCGGTCGCCCGGCGTGTTCGCGCAGAAGCCGGCAATCGCTGTGGCTATTGTCGCAGCCCCCAACGACTTGTCCTGGCACGCCTTGAAATCGAGCACATCATACCTCGCTCGAGGGGCGGCACCGATGAGGAGAGCAACCTCTGGCTCGCGTGTCCTCTATGCAACAAGGCGAAGTCTGGGCATACCGAAGCCATCGACCCTCAGACCGGCGAAACAGCTAGGCTGTTCAATCCCCGCGCCGATCGATGGTCGGAGCATTTCCGCTGGAGCGAGGATGGCCTGCGAATCTTCGGTCTGACATCGATCGGTCGCGTCACTGTATCTGCACTACATCTGGCCGACGACCCTGACGCTCTGGAAGTCCGTAGCTATTGGATTCTGGCAGGATGGCACCCACCGCGCGATTGATGGAGTAGCGACTATCGCAAGCTTGCGCTGATCCAAGTGAACTTCCGCCTATTCGGCGCCGCCAACCGCACGCGGCACCCCAGTTCACTGCCGGATCACGCACAGCGCCTGGCGGATCTCCCCCAGGTGATAGGCCGTGTGGGCGACGACGGCGATGGCGCCGCCGATGTCCGTGTCGTCGCGCCAGTCCGGGGTTGAGCGGACCAGGGCCAGGATCTGGTCGTAGGCGCGGCGCAGGTCGTCCTGGATCGTCTGCCATTCCGCCGGCGTCACGGCGGCCACCGTGCGCCAGATCTCCGTCCAGTCCACGCGCGGGTAGTTGGGGTCGCGGACGGAGTTGTCGACCGTCTCCAGGTAGAAGGCCACGTGCTTCACCTGCGCCGCCAGGGTCGCGCAGCGGCCGCCCACCGGGATCGACGCCTCCTCGGCCGTGATGCCGGCCAGGGTCTCGAACAGCGAGTTGCCCTCGTCCAGGTAGTAGCCCCTCACCTTGTCGAAGGTCTCGTCGAGCAGCGCGAGCAGCGCCTTGGTGAACTGGTCAGCCTGCATGGAGCACCGCCTCCTCTGGCGTCAACGCGCCTGCCTTACCCGTCGAATCGAGGTAGGGATTATGGCACAGGCTCCCCCCCCGGCCCGGTGCGATCCCGGTCCCAGCGGGCCGCCAAACTCCCACCGCCCCGGCCTCGCGCAGCGCCGACGGCGGCGTTATGATGGCGCCATCCGTCGCCGTCCGACGCCACCTCCGGAGGAAGCTCGTGAGCGATCCCATCCCGCAGACCATGGGCCAGCAGTTCGGTCGCCGTTCCTGGGCCGAGCCGTGGAAGATCAAGATGGTCGAGCCTCTCAACATGGTCAGCCGCCAGGAGCGGGCGGCGGCCTTGGCGGAGGCCGGCCACAACACCTTCCTGCTGCGTTCGGAGGACGTCTACATCGACCTCCTGACCGACAGCGGCACCAGCGCCATGAGCGATCGCCAATGGGCCGGCATGATGATGGGCGACGAGGCCTATGCCGGCAGCCGCAACTTCTACCACCTCGAAGCCGCCATCCAGGGCCATTACGGCTACAAGCACATCGTGCCCACCCACCAGGGCCGCGGCGCCGAGCACCTGCTCTCGCGCACCGTCATCAAGCCCGGGCAATGGGTGCCCGGCAACATGTACTTCACCACCACCCGCCTGCACCAGGAGATGGCCGGGGGCATCTTCATCGACGTCATCGTCGACGAGGCCCACGACCCCCAGTCGCTGGCGCCCTTCAAGGGCAACATCGATCTCGACAAGCTCGAGCAGCTCATCGCCCGCGTCGGCGCCGAGCAGATCGCCTACGTCAGCCTGGCCGGCACCGTCAACATGGCTGGCGGGCAGCCCGTGAGCATGGCCAACGCCAAGGCCCTGCGCGCCCTCTGTGACCGTCACGGCATCAAGGTGTACCTCGACGCCACCCGCATGGTGGAGAACGCCTTCTTCATCCAGGAGCGCGAGGAGGGCTACGGCGACAAGACCATCGCCCAGATCCTGCGGGAGTTCTGCGCCTGCACCCACGGGGCTTGGATGAGCGCCAAGAAGGACAGCCTCGTCAACATCGGCGGCTGGCTGGCCGTCGACGACTGGGATCTCTTCGAGGAATTGCGCAACCTCGTCGTGGCCTTCGAGGGCCTGCACACCTATGGCGGCCTGGCCGGGCGGGACATGGAGGCCATGGCCATCGGCATCGCCGAGTCCGTGCGCGACGACCATGTCCGCTCGCGCATCGGCCAGGTGCGCTACCTCGGCGAGCTGCTCGCCGACTGGGGCATCCCCATGGTCCAGCCCGTGGGCGGGCATGCCATTTTCCTCGACGCCCGCCGCTTCTACCCCCATCTCGCCCAGGACCTCTTCCCCGCCCAGACCCTGGCCGCCGAGCTCTACCTCGATTCGGGCATCCGCTCCATGGAGCGCGGCATCGTCAGCGCCGGCCGCGACCCCCTCACCGGGGGCCACCATTACCCGCAGCTCGAGCTCACCCGCCTGACCATCCCCCGCCGCGTCTACACCCAGGCCCACATGGACGTCGTGGCCGAGGCGGTCAAGACCGTCTTCAACGCCCGCGAGCAGGCCCGCGGGCTGCGCATGGTCTACGAGCCCAAGTACCTGCGCTTTTTCCAGGCGCGCTTCGAAGCGCTGGGTTGAGGGCGGAGGCCCTCTCTTGGAGGGCCGAGCCTGAGGTCGGGGGTCTCGCCTTCGTCGATGCATTGAGCGCCGTGTGCCGCATCAGGCGTCGTAGGCGCCCTCAGCCCTCCCACCAGCGCAGCACCCGCAGCGCGCGCAGGGTGTTCCAGCGGCTCGGCCCGCCGAGCTTCTCCATGTCGAAGTAGACCTTGCCCCCGTACTTGTGCTGCAGCGGCCAGCTGCCGTCGGCGAGGCGGTGACTCTTGAGAAGGTCGATGGCGTCTTGCAGGCGCTCGTCGCGCGGCGCGTTCACCCGGGCGAAGTAGTCCAGGCCGCGCAGCACGTCGTAATGCCAGCGATGGGGGTGGGACAGCAGGGTGAACCGGCGGTCGATGACCGCGCCGGTCTTGTCCGAGCGGAACAGGCGATGCTCGAGGACCAAGGCCAAGGCGCTTTGTTCGGCATCCAGGACGGCGCCGCGCAAGGCGTGCCGCGGCGTGGTGTCCAGCCACTGCCGTAGGCCGTCGAGCACGTTGAAGGTGGTGTGGAAGGAGCTGTGGTGCGGCTTGGGCCGGCGCAGGCGGCGGCAGTTCCAGGCCCCGTCGGGCATCAGCTCCGCGAGCAGGTTCTCGACGATCGCGTCCAGGCGATCGTCGCGGATGTCGAAACAGGCCGCGATCGACAAGACCATGCCGACCACGCAGCGATCGCAGGCCGCCAGCCTGGCCATGAAGGCCTCGTCGCGCGCCGGGCCCAGCAGCCGGTCGAGCACCAGCTCCGCGCCCCGCTGCGCCGGCCTGCAGTCACGCGGGATGCCGATGGCGATCAAGGTGAGGAGGGTGTAGGTGGTGGAGATCCACTTGGGCGCATAGATGCCGCCGCCCCAGCTGCCGTCCGGCGCCTGCAGGGCCAACAGGCGCGCGCCCCAGCCCTCCGCCAGGGTCCGGCGTCGCTCCTCCTGCCAGCGCTCCTCAGGCGCGTCCTGCAGGTCGCGCATCGTCTGCCAGCGGATGGCGGGGTCGCCGTCCAACAGCCAGGCCACCGGTGTTTCGGTCCTGTTCACAGCTTCCTTTGCTCCATCGTTACACCTCTCCGTCACTCGGCGTTGCATCGTC